>NZ_JBICHO010000361.1:0-17933 GCF_043100905.1 Rhodopirellula sp. JB055
CGATGATGTGGGTGTCGGGATTGATGCTGCCATCTTTCTCGCCCGCTTCGATCATCGCGACACCGATGCGGTCCTTGACGCTGTTGAGCGGCTGAAAGAACTCGCACTTGGCAAAGACCGTCGCGTCACCCGAAGGCACCAAGCGATTGATCTCGACCATCGGCGTGTCACCGATTGCGCGAGCAATGTTGTCAAAAGTTTTTCCTCGAGACATCAGGCTGTAACCTCCCATGTATCGCCGCTACGGAACAGCTCGGCGAGATCGCCTTCGCCGCGTGCCGCTTTGGCTTGCGTGACTTGCTCGTTGATTTGATCGTTGTAGGTGGACACTCCCGACACACTTCGCAGAACACCAATCGGTTCTGGCATGTCCGGGTACCGCATGCGTGCCAACATCATCTGAATGGACGGGTTTGGATCGTGAGCATCATGGATCAGCAAATCATCCGCTGGCACATCGGCGGTGTTGACGACCTCGAGGTGGCTACCCACCAATCGGATGCCCTTGTCACGCTCCTTCCCAAAGATCAACGGTTTGCCGTGCTCCAACTCAATCACGTTGTCCGCACGTTGCTTGCGTTCTTGTGCATACGCCATCGCACCGTCGTTGAACACGTTGCAGTTTTGATAAACCTCAACGAGTGATGTCCCTTTGTGCTCCGCAGCCGCCTTCAGCGTTTTGCCGAGGTGTTGAACATGAGCGTCAATGCTGCGGGCAACGAAGGTCGCTTCCGCGGCCAACGCAATCGACAGTGGGCTCAACGGGTGATCGATGGCTCCCATGGGAGTGCTCTTGGTAACTTGTCCTTCGCTACTGGTGGGGCTGTACTGCCCCTTGGTCAAACCATAGATCCGGTTGTTGAACAACACGATGTTCACGTCGAGGTTTCGACGCAAGCAATGGATGAAGTGGTTACCGCCAATGGAAAGCGCATCGCCGTCACCGGTGATCACCCACACCATCAAATCAGGGCGAGTCGACTTCAGGCCCGTCGCGAATGTGGGTGCGCGCCCGTGAATGCTGTGCATGCCATAGGTGTTCATGTAGTACGGGAACCGGCTGCTGCAACCGATACCGCTGACGAACACCGTTTTCTCGCGAGGCACACCAAGATCCGGCAGGACCTTTTTCATCTGAGCGAGAATCGAATAGTCACCACAACCGGGGCACCAGCGAACGTCTTGGTCGGAGGCGAAGTCGGCGGGTTTGAGGACAGGAAGATTCATAGGATTGAATGATGGAGTGGGGATAATTTTGGCAAGGTGGGACAACAACGGACGCAGGCAACAAAGACGAGTAGAAGGCCAATCGCCTAACCCGCTTTGCTTTGCGTTTGCGTCGAAGCGTGTTTGCCGATGGCTTCCACTAACTCAGAAACAGCAAATGGCTTGCCTTGGATTTTGTTGATCCCAATGCAGTCCACCAGGTACTCAGCACGAAGCAGCATTCGCAGTTGCCCGGCATTCAACTCTGGAACCACCACCGTCTTGAACGATTTCAGCAACGTACCGATGTTACGTGGCAAAGGATTGATGTATCGAATGTGTGCGTGCGACACCGATTGGCCCGCTTCGCGGCAGCGGTTCACGGCGGTGTGACAAGCACCGTATGTTCCGCCCCACGAAACCACCAAGACATCGCCCGAAGTTTCGCCATACACGTCTTGCTCGGGAATCCGCTCAGCAATCTTGGCGACCTTGGCCGCACGCGTGTCGCACATGTGTTGGTGGTTGGCAGGATCGTAAGACACGTTGCCCGTGCCATCTTCCTTTTCCAAACCGCCGACGCGGTGCATCAACTCCGGAGTGCCGGGGATCGCCCACGGACGCGCCAGATTTTCGTTGCGAGCGTATGGCAAGAACGGGCCTTCGCCGGTGTGCTCTTCTGGATGACTGCAACGAATCGTTGGCAACTCATCCATTTCTGGAATCTTCCAAGGCTCACTGCCGTTAGCGATGTAACCATCCGAAAGCAGCATCACAGGAACCATGCACTCGGTCGCGATCCGCCACGCCTCCACGGCCATTGCAAAGCAATCGCCAGGCGAACGAGGTGCCAACACGGGCATCGGTGCCTCACCGTTGCGGCCAAACATCACCTGCAACAAATCGCTCTGCTCGGTCTTCGTCGGCAGCCCGGTGCTGGGTCCGCCGCGTTGAACGTTGATCACGATCATGGGCAATTCCAACATCACGCCCAATCCCATCGCTTCGCCTTTCAATGCGATGCCGGGACCACTGCTGGCGGTGACCGCCATCGTGCCACCAAAAGCGGCTCCGATGGTTGCTCCAATGGCAGCGATTTCATCTTCGGCTTGGAACGTGCGAACGCCAAAGTTCTTGAACTTGGTCAGCTCGTGCAAGATGTCCGAAGCAGGCGTGATGGGGTACGTTCCATAAAACATTTCCTTGTTGCTGATTTTGGAAGCCGCAATCAGGCCCCACGCCAACGCTTGGTTGCCCATGATGTTGCGATACGTGCCTGGCTCCAATTCAGCCGCTTCGACTTGGTAGCTCTCACCGAACTCCTCAGTCGTTTCCCCGTAAGCCCAACCAGCCCGCAGAGCCGCGATGTTGGCCGCCGCGATGTCAGGCTTCTTGCCAAACTTGGCTTCGATGAAACGCAAAGTGGGTTCGAGCGAACGGCCGAACAACCAATACACCAATCCCATGGCGAAGAAGTTCTTGCAGCGATCAGCGATCTTCGTTGACAGACCGTGCTCCGCAACCGCCGCTCGAGTCAGCTTCGTCATCGCGACCTTCACGACCCGGTAGGACTGCTCGATCACATCGGCGTCCAGCGGATTGCTCTCGACTTTCGCGAGTTTGTATTCCTTTTCGTTGAAACCGTCTTCGTTGGCGATCAGGATGCCGCCTTTTCGCAGGTCACCAATGTTGGTCACCATCGCGGCGGGGTTCATCACCACCAATGCGTCCAGGGTGTCGCCAGGCGTGAAAATCTCTTCGCTGGCAAATTGAACCTGGAACCCGGAAACCCCGGCGCGCGTCCCGCGTGGAGCACGAATTTCGGCCGGGAAATCAGGGAAGGTCGCCACATCGTTGCCAGCCAACGCCGACGTGTTTGTCAATTGAGTCCCGAGAAGCTGCATCCCATCGCCCGAGTCACCGCACAAGCGAACAGTGATCCCCGAAACGGATTCGATTTTTTTATTGGTCGTCGGCGTAGAAGTGGTCATGGATGCAAAATCGCCCTTTCGGGACGTTCAAGCGGATCGACCCAGCCCGCCTTAAGGGCAGCTGAAAGCTCGGTCGAATCGGAAAGAGGGTGATATTTCGCCGGTAATCGTTCGCACAAGCGAAGGAGCCAGTAAAAAGTGATGGACTTTACGGGTTGTATCGATCAATCCGGTTAGGAAACTGATCCGAATTCTAACTTTTTTCCCAATCCAGCGTCATACCCGTTCCATCTCTCGGACGTAAACCGCCAAGGATGTTTCGAACGTGGAGGCGTCAATCTTGTACTTCGGAGACGCATCGGTGAACTGATTACAGTGCTCCACCAACACCCGGTACAAGAATCGAAACAGATGACGCGGCACTCGCAACGACTCAAACGCCGTCAACATTCGCTCATAAGACAACGAATCATCGAACAAATCCTTCGGCTCAGGCTGTTTTCCCTCCGAGGCACACGCGATCATTCGTGACCGCGCCAGGTCGTACAACGATTCGCCTGTCCAAGAAAAAGCGGGAATGACGTTCTGCTTGTCCAACCGAGCCCGTTCGTGAAATTCACGCGTTTCTCGCTCGGTGTCGCGATAAAGCTCCTCCGGCAACATCAGCTTGAACCCCAATCCGGGGTGCTTCAGCAGTTTGTTGTCCAGCAAAGGCCACACAAAACGACGCATCAATTCCGGTTTGCCGCCAGTCATGTGGGGCTCGTCGACTCGGTCCATCAGCACGATCACGCCGTCAAATCCCAAACGCCCAAGCAGCGACTGGAATTTCCGCAACAATTCATAGCGATCATCCGTGCGGTCGTAACGCGGCAGCGGTTGGCTGGCCAAATCCTTCGCCGGAAACTGCATCAGTACCTTGCGGACCGAAGACGTTTCTCGCTTGCCCACTCGCATGTGGCGATGAATGCCCATCGCTGCAAACTGACAGCGGCACCACCGGATCAAGTAGGGCAGCTTTCCAAAGAAGCACAGCACTGGAATGAACCACAGCAAATTCCAGGTCCGCACCCCTTCTTCATCAGCAGAGTTCCAAAACAACCAGCCGAACACTCCGACCACCAGCACGCACCAACCAATCGCGAACCAAAGATCCAGCGAAGCGTTCCAGTTGGAGTACCCCAGTCGCTTTCGCAGTTGCTCAAACCGCCCCGAAAACGTCGACGAGGTGGATTGGTCATAAGAAGCGGCCAGCAACAACAAATCACGAGCGTCGTTGCGGTCGAGTCTGGAGAGCTTGGCCGTGTCAATGCGATTGCCGTTGTCGGATTTCGGGCGATGCGAATCGTTCTCGAGCAACACCTGGTCGACCAACTCGGTCACCCCCAAACACAATATCGCGTCCATGTGATCCCACAAACGCCACGCATCGAGAGCCTTCTCGGGCTTGCGAGACGCCCGGCGCCCCAACCGTTCGCAGAAGTGATCCAGGAACGGATTGAAGTCATCATATCGGATGATGTAAACGCGACCGTCAGGGTTCTGGGCGTTGAAGTGCACCAGATGCTGATCGACCTGCAACCGCATCGCGGTCTTGCCGCTGCCCTTGGGCCCAAAGATGATCGCAGTTGCCGGCTCGGTTGGGTCACCGTACACCTTGTCCCACGCCGGGTGATACGCATTCTGAATGCAGTGCTGCTTGAACACCGGGTCGGTTTGCGCATCCTCCTCCGCGAACGGATTGCGAGCGATGCCGTGATGTTCCAAAAAACTTTGCGTGTTCAAAGGATCAATGTCCGAAAGGAACGACCAAAAGAGCCGAGGGATTCAAAATTGACGCCGAGATCAAAACGGCACGGCGAGCATGACAAGCTCACCCGTCAATCGATGCAATCATCTTCTTAAAAGCGTCGCGGTTGGATTCGATCAGCGATTGGGGGCCGATCAACTTAACGAAGTACTTGCGGCCTTCCGGGTGAACCAAGATCGCGCCCAACATGCCATAATCTTCCCGTTTGACGACGCGTCCGCCCGAAAAGGGACCGCCGCCCATTCGCTCGCTGAAGTCACCCGAGACTTCAATCACGTGCGTTTCCCAGTCGCCATACTTCTTCTCTTCGGTTTCACCGATCTTCTTGTTCGATCCGCTGAATTGTCCCTTCCAACGATCGATGTTGGCTTTCACGTCGCCGCCAGCAGCCATCATGGTGAGACGAGCCGAAGGTGCATCGTCGCCTTCGCCTTCTTGGACGGAAAATTCGTGCTCGATGATCCGGCTGCGAGGCGTTGTTTTCTTAAACGATGCGGGGACCTCCAGCGATCCCGCCCCGAAGACATCCACCGTGACAGGCTTCGCCGAGTCGGCATCTTGAGCCTGGACACTGCTTGAGGCCGCGAAAACGACAAGCATGCACGCCGGCAACGCCAAACTGACGACACAATTCTTCAGGACAAAACGATTCAAAACGGACATGGAGCACCTCGAGAAAGGATGAACGGGACGAAATCAAAATCAGATTCGATTTCAGCGTCTCCACCATAGCAATTCGTGCACCCAATTATGAGGGGCAGCCGCAGAAACTGTACACTGCCGACATCCGCCCGCGACCTCCTCCCGAATCGCACGTTCAGTCCCGCGTTGAATCATCCGATGTCGCCACCGATTGCCGAATCGCCTCGACGCTGGACCTGGGCTCAACGTCACGCCATGTTTCTCGTGGGAGTGTCCCCGATCATCGCGAATGTGATCGGCAGCGTTTTCAACATCCTGTACAACCAAACGCAGATCCAGCCGCTGCTGTCACCAGCACAAATGGAGCGATTTCACGCCTGCTGGCAGGTATTCAATCTGTTTGTGTACCCGGTTGCGATTGCTTGCTACGTCGTTCCCCTCTGGCAACTGCGCCGCGTCCACCACGCACTGCTGGATCATCACCCCGTCGAACCAGAAACGCTCGCCGCCGCTCGCCGGCGAGTGATCCATTTGCCTTGGTGGTTTCTCCTGGTCGCCGCGATCGGTTGGCTCTCTTGCATTCCTGTTTTCCCGCTGGCCATCGCGTCCGCAGGCGAACCCCTGTCCGGGTTGGTCGTTTGGCACTTGATCACCTCCTTTGTGATCGCTTCCCTGATCGCGGTCACACAGAGTTTTTTCGCGGTCGAACTCACCGCGCAGGCCACGCTGTTTCCTGTGTTCTTCCAAGACAGCAATCCCGCCAGTGTTCCCGGTGCCGTTCCACTGAGCATCCGGGCTCGCGGAATCCTGTGGGCTTTCTCCGCCGTTGTCTGTCCGGTGATTTCACTGGTGATGCTGCTGATCGTTCCCGACGCAGCCAACTTGTCACCGATGTTTGGTGTCACCGTGGCGGTCGTCGCGATTTCGTTCGGACTGATCACCAGTTGGATGCTCGGGCGGTGGGTCACCGCACCGGTGATGCAGTTGCAACGCGCTGCGTCCAATGTCGCGAGAGGCAACCTGAATGTCCGCGTGAAGCTGCTTCGTAGCGATGACTTCGGACACCTGATCGAGCGATTCAACCGGATGGTTGATGGGTTGCAACATCGCGAAAAGTTGCAGGAAACATTTGGTCGACACGTCGGACGCGAAGCTGCGAAACAAATCATGCGTCAAAGCGATGGTCATAACGGCAGCGAACAAGTCATCTCGGTGATGTTCGTGGACGTTCGCAATTTCACTCGCCAATCATCGAAGCTCTCGCCCACCCAAGTCGTCCATGCACTCAACCTGTTCTTCGCAGAAGCCGTCGAAGTCATCGAATCCCATGGCGGCATGGTGAACAAGTTCTTAGGTGACGGTTTCATGGCCATCTTCGGTGTCGGCGGCAGTTCTGTGGATCACGGCCCCAAAGCCGTCGCGGCGGGACAAGAACTGGTAACATCAATGGCGAACCAAAAAGCCCTGATGCAAGAAGCCGGCTGGGAAGAATTCGCCATCGGCATCGGCATCAACACAGGGCCTGCGGTGGTCGGCTGCATCGGTTCCCCCAAACGCCAGGAATACACCGCGATCGGTGATACCGTGAACATCGCCTCGCGAGTGGAATCGCTGACCAAACCGCTGGGCCACCCTCTGCTGATCACGCAGTCCACGCGAGACACGTTGCCCGAACGCTTCCCAGCGATCGCGTTGCCGGAACAAATGGTGAAAGGCAAAACCACCGCCTTGGCGGTCTTTGCAGTCCCCGATCACACTGACGCACTCGATCAAATCGACAACAACCGTGTGTCGGCCTCGCCAACGGTCCCCGACCAAGATCTGCAGAACACGCCTGGGCGTCGCTGAATCGCGACCGCATCGCCTATCCGAAGCGAAGGCCGCGAATTATTCTTGCCGGCATGCCCGAAAACTTTCAACGCTACGCGATCACCCTGGTCAAATTCGCGGTCCCAGTCGCGATCATTTGGTTTCTGCTGAATCGAATTGAACCCGCCGAGTGGGACGACCTGATGGCCCGATCCATCAACGTTCCCTTGCTGGTTGGTGCGCTCGCGGTTGCGATTTGCGCGCTGTTGGTTTCCTTCGTTCGGTGGTGGGTTCTGGTTCGCTGCCAAGGCATCCCGCTCAGTTTGATGGAAGCGTTGCGGCTGAGTTCAATTTGCTTTTTGCTGAGCTTCGTCTCCGCGGGCAGCGTCGGTGGCGACCTCTTCAAAGCAGTCTTCCTGGCCAGGCGTTCGCCCGGCAAACGCGTTGCGGCCGTGGCATCGGTTGTCGTCGACCGCGGTGCCGGACTGTATGGGTTGCTGCTGCTGGTTTCCGGCGGGCTGCTGATCCATCAATCCAAAGATCCCTTCGAATTCAACGGGATCACGATCGATGACATCAAACTCATCACGATCGTGCTGCTTTCAGTGGGTTCCGCCATTCTGGCGACGCTGGTCTTCGGCGGCAAATTCGTCGACACGCTGCTGCAACGTGGCGAGAAACTTCCGGTCGTCGGTTCACTGATCGAACACGTCGGTCCGCCCCTGCGGATGTTCCATCATCACCCCTGGGCGTTCGCGTCGTCCTTGCTGATGAGCGTTGTCGTCCAGGGCTTGCTCGTGATCAGCATGTATCTGATTGCGGTCTCGATGTACGCCTTGCCGCCAACCTTGGCTGAACACTTCGTGATCGTTCCCATCGGGATGTTGATGTCGGCATTGCCGCTGACGCCCGCTGGTGTCGGCGTCTTGGAAGTGACCATCGAAACGCTGTATCACATCATTCCTGCGAAGGCGACGGACGCCTCGGGAACGCTGGTCGCGTTGGCGTTTGAACTGGTCAAAGTCGTGATGGCGATCATCGGCACGATCTTCTATTGGACCGCCGGGAGCGAAGTCCAAGAGAGTCTCGAAGAAGCCAGCACCAGTGATTCCAATACAGGCGAGTCCCACCCCCACGGATCCGAAACCGTGGAATCAGAAACCGAACATCCGGCCACATAGCGGCGGCAACAACACGATCAAACCGACCGCCACGGCCGCCAGACTCATCACCAACACAGCCCCCGCTGCGACATCGAGTGCCTGGCCGATTCGCGGGTGATGCTGCGGGTGCAAAACGGAGACCAGCAACTCAATCGACGAGTTCAGAAGCTCGGCCGTCAACACACCGCCGATCGCCAGAATCAAAATCGCCCACTTCGCAGGGCTAACATCCAACCACGCCGCCATCACGATCACCGCGACAGCGACTGGCAGGTGAACCCAGAAACTGCTCTGCCCACCAAAGGCGAACCAAACCCCAAGCGTCGCGCATCGAAACTTCGAGGTCCAAGATCCGCGTTTCGGAGTCATCACTCCAGCCCTTCGACACCTGGCGGAGGAATCAACTGACCGCCCAAACGCCCCAATCGACTGGAGGGCAAAAAGCGTGGCTCCACCATGAAACCAATGCTCGTGTTGTCGCGTCCTGCGTCCACATTCGCTGCCAATTGAACCAAGAACGATTCACCCACACGGGTCAGCCCCAATGTCTGGCCGACGTTGCCGGTCTCACCAAAGTCATACACGTTGCCAGCCGAAACGATCCACTTGTGATTCAAACGGTAATCCAAACTGGTCCGTAACACCGTGCTGCTGATCGGCCCTTCCATCGACAGCAAACCAACATACAAATCTCCCAAACCAGGACGACTGGTTCGGAAACCAGCACTGATCGAACGCAGCCCATTGTCAAAGAAGTCGATGTAACCATCACTCAACAACGTGAATCGATCTCCGATGTTGTACTGAGCGTCAAACATCGTTGGACCAAGCGTCTCCCCAAAGTTATCGCGGTCTTCCTTGGGATACAAAATCGTTTCCATGTCAAACCGGAACAAATCCACAATCCGTTCGCGTCCCGGCAACCCGCGTTTGGTTTGAAAGCGATGCTTCATCCCCAAACGCAATTGCTGCAGGTCATCGACAACCGTATCACTGGCACTGGTCACGTTCCGCTGAATGCCTTGCCGGAACGCGTAGTTCCGCGGATCAAACTCCGGCGGCAACGTGCCCCCAAACAAAGTCCCGGTGAACACACGCCGGAACTCTTCTTGAGCGTTGTCGTCCAGCGGATCGTAATACGGCAACTCATCCATGTCCGTGTCGCTGTCAGCGTAGAAGTACTCCGCCGACCAATCGATTTTATGAGCCAGCCCGCGAATGTTCAGCAGTGAGCTTTGGATGGTTGGATCGACTCGCGACATCGGCAGGTTCAAACGCAATCCGCCTCCGCCCCACAAACGCGTCAGATCGTCGCCATCGGCACCCTCGCCGTAATAGGCCGCTTCACCAATCGCAAACGGGATCACTTTCACGGGGCCAGCGTCCAGCGGCGCGGATATTTCCTGTCGTGTTCGCGTCACCACACCTTCCCGGTCCAGTTCACCTGGCAAGGTGTACGTGCCCGCCGCGATCACCGGATCCTCCGGAGCATCGGCGACCTGCAAGTGCTTGTACCCGATCTCGTTGTGCATCGACCAAGTCAGAGAATCACCCAAGATCGATCCGCCGAGCGCGTAGTGCTCGATCGTCGGTAACTCTTCGGTTTCCATGAAGAAGTCGTTGACCTGGAAGTTCGCCGCAATGTCCAACATCTGCGAACCGGAGTACTTTCGAAACCGCAATCCCGTTCGATGATCCGCGTCTTGGTCCCATTCCGATTCGAAATACTGTTCCAAGAAGTTGCGGTCACTCAAATAGCCAACCTCAGCGATGAATTCCCAATCGCCAGGCAAGTGATGTCGATGCCGCAACGTTGCGCGACCGCGATAGGTTTCTTCTGGTTGCAAATCACGACGACCTTGTCCCAAGACATCCAGTCCATCGTCCTTCATCAGGTAACTGTCGTAGGTTCCCGAAACCGGTCCGCCGATCCCAAACAAACTGGGCAAGGCATACGTCGTTCGTGTCCCCACCGCCGGGCCGCGTTCGCTCAAATAATCCGTCAGCAAAGTCGTCTCGACGCCCGCGGGCGGATTGGTGAAACCGAGCAGTTGAAACAGATCCCACTCCAACAACACCTGCGAACCGAAGATATCATCGTTCCGAATATCAGCGCCGGTCAAATAGAAGGTTGGCTTCCTGAGAGGAGTCGTGAACCTTGGCCAAGCCAGCACGGGCACGCCGCCCAAGTACACAAAGTTACCACCGCTGGTCACGATCGGTTCGCTGTCCGCGATCGGTTGGCCGGTGATTGGATCCGACCGCACGATGGAACGCTGCGTCAATTCCAAACGATTGCTTTGCAGCCAATAGCGAGGCACCCCCATCCGACTGCTCGTGACCGCCGCGTCGATGGCGACGAAGTTCCCTCGGTTGATTTGCTGCATCACCTCCGCTTTCAACCGCACCGTTCCTTCGTATTCGGGAATCGTGGTGATGGTTTCCGCGTCCAAAACCATGCCGACTTCGCGGGTGACGTTGTAGTACATCGCCTCGGCATAAATGATACGATCGCCCTGCCGGAAAACGATGTCGCCTTCGAGGTACAACTCACCTTCGCTGGATTGAAAATCTTGTGTGCCTTGAAAAACGTCGCTCAATCGCGGCATCCAGGCGACAATCCGGTTGGCCGACAAGGACACCGTGCCCAGTGGCATGATCTCACCGCTAGGCAAACGAGCGGAGACGTCTCGCACCAACACCGTGACACCGCCTCGAGCGATGACAACCGATTCATTTGTGCCAGGACGATTGATGTATTGAAGTTCCGCTGGCGTGTTCGAGCCTCTTGAAAAAACCTCGATCGCTCGGGTGCCACCACCGACGATGAATGGCACACCACCGGTGGTCCCTCCATCCGGTGTCGAGATTGCAGGCGGCGGAGTTTCCATGATGGGTGGCTGGAAACTCTGCACCGGAGCAGGCAGATTGGATACGGCTGGCGGATCAAGCACCAAGCCGCCCGAAGGCAGATTCGGCTCTCCCATCACTGGTTCAAGATACTGAACGGGTTGAACCGCCTGCGAAGTCGTCGGCACCGCTTCATGACCGGGCAAATCCTGCGTCCCCGACTGGACCAGATTCACGCTGGCAGGCGCCGCTGCCTCGGGACGAATGCCCATCTTCGTCCACCAGTGCGACGGAATCTCCACTCGGCCGCGGTACAAATCCGCTCGCACAAGGGGCACGGACGTCAAACCGACCGTTTGCACGATGGGTTGCTCCGTCGTCTGTCCAGGCCCGAGTTTCACACGGTCCATCAACAGACGAGCCGTCAAATCATTTTGCTTTCCCGACAAAGCCACGAGAACCGAGGCTGCTTCGTATCGCTTGCCTTCAAATTGCAATTCGACATTGCCACGCAACAACGTGTACTCCCGTGATCCATCTTGCCACCGGTGCACGG
This sequence comes from Rhodopirellula sp. JB055, assembly GCF_043100905.1. Taxonomy (NCBI): domain Bacteria; kingdom Pseudomonadati; phylum Planctomycetota; class Planctomycetia; order Pirellulales; family Pirellulaceae; genus Rhodopirellula; species Rhodopirellula sp. JB055. The sequence goes on from NZ_JBICHO010000361.1 coordinate 11,968, forward strand.
CGTCCCCAGACAACTGCAATGTCTGTGAAACATCAGTGACATCGTAGACCGACCGCTCTGGAGTCGCCTGGGCAAACGCCGCAGAAGAATTCACCAGCATGCAAATCACGGCACCCAACCACGCAACGATCATCGACCGGTTCAGTCCGAATCGCGCAGCAGCCAACCTCGCCACCGGTGAATGTGTTTCACGCGAAGGACGAGGCATGGAGTCGAAAGGTTGGCGCCGATCAGCCAAGCGGGTATCAGCTCGAACGGGAAATACGGGTGGAATGACATCACGGACCAACGCGAAACGAATCGCGCGATCCTGCCGCGACCCTACGAAAGCGGATTGACCATCCACAAGCCAAATTCTTTTGGATTCAGCCCACTCCAACCGGCAAATTCTGTTGGAAACATCCGAACGCCCAACACCCCAACTAAGAGACTCGTGCCGAACGATCGTGTTCCCGCTCCAACCCTTGTTTCTCAAACAGCCCAAACGCCCCCCAAATCGCCTAAAATGCCGACGGTCTGGCTCGACCAGACCTGCACGACTCAAACTCTGCGTGTCCCCACCTTCCTCTCCCCTTCCGGTTCAACATGCCAAGCACTCCCCCAGTCCCCCAAACCTCACCGCAACGCCCAACCTTCCGATTGATCCCGACCTTCCTATTGCTCTTCGCTTCGATCACGGCGTTTGGCGATCTCACGGATCAAGCCAGCGCCCAAACGCCTCGGCCAAACGTCGTGATGTTGCTGGCTGATGATCTTGGTTACCGTGACGTCGGCTGCTACGGCGGTCCCGTCCAAACGCCGACGATCGACCAACTGGCTGCCGGAGGAACCCGTTTTGAGCAGTTCTATTCCGGGTGCGCGGTTTGCTCGCCATCGCGAGCCACGCTGATCACCGGACGCCATCACATTCGCACTGGTGTCTACAGTTGGATCCATGACGAATCGCAGAACTCGCACCTTCGCCTGCGAGAAATCACAATCGCCGAAGTGATGCGAAACGCCGGCTACGCGACCGCTCACGTTGGCAAATGGCACCTGGGACTGCCAACCGAAAGCCGAAACAAACCCACGCCGGACCAACATGGATTCGATCATTGGTTCGCGACTTGGAACAACGCCGAACCCAGTCATCACAACCCTGACAACTTTATCCGCAACGGGGAACCCGTCGGACAACTGCAGGGCTACTCTTGCCAACTGGTCGCCGACGAAGCGATCGGCTGGATGGATCGGCACCGCGAATCGAAACCCAACCAGCCATTCTTTCTGAACGTCTGGTTTCACGAACCCCACGCCCCCATCGCGTCGCCCGATGAGATCACACAGAAATATGGGAAGGTGAACGACAAAGCCGCGATCTACTCCGGAACAATCGACAACACCGACCAAGCCATCCAGCGTTTGCTCGCGAAACTGGATGCGATGGAAATTCGCGAAAACACGCTGGTCATCTACGCCTCTGACAACGGCAGCTACCGAACCGACCGTGTCGGCAATCTTCGCGGACGAAAGGGCGCCAACTGGGAAGGCGGAATTCGCGTGCCAGGCATTTTCAACTGGCCGGGACACATTCCCGCCGGAGTCGTCTTGGACCAACCCGCTGGTTTGGTCGATGTACTGCCCACCCTGTGCGGGTTACTGAATTTGGAACCACCGCAAGTTCATCTCGACGGCAGCGACCTCACGCCTTTGTTGACCGGTCACGCCGATTCATTCGAGCGTCATCAACCTTTGTTTTGGCATCTTCAACGATCCAAGCCAATCGTTGCGATGCGAGATGGCGACTACTCGCTGGTTGGTTTTCGTGACTAAGAGATGTCGAACCACAACATGTTCGTCGAGAAATGGATCCCAGCGATCAAAAGCGGCACGTATCACAACTTCGAGCTTTACAACCTGAAGAACGATCCAGGCCAAACGAAGAACCTGGCCGCAGAACAACCCGAGCGAGTCGAAGCGATGAAGCAGCGAATGCTTCAGATCAACGCCAGCATCATGCAAGACGCAATGGACTGGCACCTCGGACCTGACCAACCCAACGAAACCCCGTAGTTCATCGCCACGCCTTGTAGCTCGGTATTCGCCCGCCGAGCTACCGGTTGGCGATGCTTACAGCGACATCGATCGCGCTTCGATCCGTTTCAAAATGTCGCGGATCTCGACCAAAGTCGATTGAACGTTCGCATCCACTGCCAAGCCTGGTTCGGCGGTCGACGTCAATCGAGCGGGCTCGCCGCCGGTCACGGCATCACGTTGCTTCAGCACCGCATCGCGAAAGGCTCGGCCGTTGCGGATGCCGGTGAGCCGGACCAACGAACCCGGTCCAGATTGGCCCGCCGTCTCCACACTGACGGCTTCCAGATCCAACGCCCGCATGATCGGACCTTGAACCAATCCCAAGTCGGTGATCCGATCCAAGGGCACTGTTTTCTCTTGCCGAACCAAAACACCACGACTGACTTTGAGTGTTCGCTCCGTCAGCGTGCAACGGTGGCTCTTCAGATACACCCCCGAAACGTACCAGGCGATTGGAATGATCAGCGGTGCCAAAGGAATCAGAATGATCGTCAAAAAAGTGGTCAGAACCGCGCTGATCAACCAATACGTTTTGACTTTGGGATTGAATTCCGCTTCCCAAAGGACAGTTTCATCGGAATCATTCATCGTTGGGGCGAGCCATTTTTAAGGAGCGAGTGACAGAACAAAAACACTTCGTTCCTGATCTCCCGATCTTGGCAACGCCTCGTCGATTCCGTGCCAGAAACCCGGAGTTTCCGTGCCAGAAACCCGGAGTTTCTGCTCGCGGCCACCTCTCACGAAACAAAGTGGGGCGATGCGCAGCGTGACGCGAACGGTTGAAAGTGGACTTGGATGCGAGGTGGCTTGGCAGTTGAACCCTGCCCGTTGAAAACCAGCTTGTTGATTTTGCTGTAGGTTGGCACTCTTGGCCGACCTTCCCGAATCGGACGGACAAGAGTGTCCATCCTACGTGCGTTCAAACGTCATTGACGACTCAATCAACAACCTGAAACAGCTCAACCTTTCAAGAGAGAGGACGATCCGGCATCTCTCGTTTCATGTGCTCGAATGCTTTCGGAGTCGCCAATCGTCCACGGCGAGTCCGCACCAACAATTCGCTTCGCAGCAAGAACGGTTCGACTTCGTCTTCGAGTGTGTCCGAGCTGACGTTCATCGTGTGAGCGATTGCGTCCAAACCAGCCGGCCCGCCCAAGAAGACTCGCATCAGCGTGTCCAAGTAATTGCGATCCTGTTTGTCGAGCCCCAAATTGTCGATGCCGATCATGTCCAACGCCGCTTCGCAAACTCTTGCTTCCACGTTCCCATTGGCTTTGCTTTGGGCGTAGTCACGAACCCACAGCAATCGATTGTTGGCCAACCGAGGTGTGCTGCGGCTTCGGTCCGCGATCACGCCCGCTGACTTTGGATCAACTTCAATGTTCAGCTTCTTCGAGTTACGAAGCACGATTTCCGCCAACTCGTTTCGCGTGTACCAACCCAGGTGCTCACGGATTTGAAAGCGATCTCGTAGAGGTGCCGTCAACATCCCGGCTCGCGTCGTCGCACCAATCAACGTGAACGGTTCCAAACTCAAGTTCAGAGTTCGTGCGTTGACCCCTTCCCCCAACACAATGTCGATTCGAAAATCTTCCATCGCGGTGTAGAGGTACTCCTCGATCGCTCGCGGAACCCGGTGGATCTCGTCAATGAACAGCACCGAGCCTCGCGAAACATTTGTCAGGTAAGGCAGAAGGTCCCGCGGGGCCTTCAATCCGGCGCCGTTGGCCATCTGAACCGTGGTGTTCATTTCCGTCGGGATGACGGTCGCAAACGTCGTTTTGCCCAGTCCCGGTGGGCCATCGAATAAAATGTGTCCCAGCGGTTCGCTCCGCACCTGGGCCGCATCAATCGCGATCCGCAACCGTTCGATCACGTCCTGCTGCCCGACCATTTCCGTCATTCGCTGAGGCCGCAGATTGGCATCGGGTTCGGGACCGTTGCTGGGCTCCTCCCCGCCCGCGGCAGCACCGTTTCCAGGTGGCAGGCCGTCCTCTGGTGGTTCCCCGCCGGAGTCTGGATTCGATTGTTGGTAAATTGCTTCGCGAGCCATCAGGCGATCAATCAAATGGTTTCAGGCAATGAAATGTGTCCGGAACGTCTCCAATCCGTCCGGAAAGTTCTGCTACTGTAACGGTCCGCTGGCAACCCGCGAAGCGACAAACCCAATCGAACCAACGATGACGTCCACCGATCCCTCCGATCTCGACCCGTCCGAGCCTCACGATTCGCCCGTCCGAGCCGAGGAAATCGCTCGATACGAGCCCTATTTGCGAATGCTGGCCCGGATGCAGATGCGAGCCAGCTACAAAGCCAAATTGGGTGCTTCCGACATCGTTCAGCAGACAATGATGCAAGCGGTCGCGGCCATCGACCAGTATCGCGGCACAACAGAAGCGGAATGGCGGGCTTGGTTGAGAAAGATTTTGGTGCGTCAAATGTGCCACCTGGACCGGGACCTGCACCGAGACAAAAGAGACATCCGCCGCGAACAATCGATGGAGCAACGGGTGGCTCAATCGTCCATGCGTCTGGAAGGTTTGCTGGCCGGCGACGTCGGCACGCCCAGCCAACACGCGATGGTGGGAGAATCACTGCTCTCGTTGGCCGATGCCATTGAATCCCTGCCCGAAGCCCAGCGTGATGCGATCGCGCTGCACTACCTCGAAGGCCTGAAACTGTCCGACGTCGCCGAACGAATGAACAAGACCACCGGATCGGTCGCCGGATTGCTGCACCGAGGCATGAAACAACTGCGACAAAATTTCCATGAATGAGCCATCCCATCCTCCAGAAGAGGAACAACCGGGAATCGACTCCCCGGAGAACGAAGCTCCCGATAACGAAACCGAACTCGACAATGAGTTTGATGACGACGAAGAAGGCTTCTCGCTCGAACAACTCGGGGCCGCCTACGCCCGCGTCGCCGCGATGTCGGAAAGTGGTGACGAAACGCCCACGGACCTCGACCCTGCCGAACTCCTTCGCTCCGAACCAGACCCCAACGCCCGCGAAAACGACTCCGCGGAAGAGCTCGCCGACGAAGACCCCGACAGTGACGAAGCACTCGCCGTTGCAGCCCAAAGTTCCGCCGAGTCCGACGCCGCCGCGGATCAAGCCGCCTCTCCCGAAGCCATCGTGGAAGCGGCTTTGTTCGTCGGTCATCCAGAAAACTTGCCGCTGACACCGCCTCGATTGGCTTCGATCATGCGAGGCTTTTCGCCGGAGGAAGTCGTTGAAATCATCGATCAATTGAATGCCTCGTATCGCGCCGAACGCCAAGGCATGCGAATCGTCGAACAAGACGGCGGCTACCGCATGGTCTTGGCACCCGAAGTCGAAAACGTTCGCGCGGCATTCACCGGAAAAATTCGCGAAACGCGGCTGAATCAGGCTGCCGTCGAGGTGCTTTCCCTGGTCGCTTACCAACCCGGCATCACCTCCGCTCGGGTCACCGATCTGCGAGGCCGCGACAGCGGATCGCTGCTGAACCAAATGGTGCGTCGTCGCCTCGTAGCCAAACCTTGCGTACCCCCTCGATCGCGGCCTGCATTCGGTCAAGGCCCCGCCGCCGCTCGTATTCGATGCTTTCGAGCACGACAATGGAATTGTCGACTGTCATGCCGATGGCAAACGCAACGCCTGCGAGCGAGATGACGTTGATGGTGCGCCCGAATAGCAAAAGGCCGAGGAAGGCTGCGATCGTACAGATCGGAATGCCGATGACGCCGATTAGTGTTCCCGACAAGGTGCGCAGGAACAGAAACATTACGAGGGTTGCGAGAACCGCGCCGATGGCGAGGTTCGTCCAGACATTCGTGATTGAGGCTTCAACGTACACAACGTCGTCGGCGGTGAGTTCCAGGGCCATACCGGCGGGTTTCAGCACA
>NZ_JBICHO010000362.1:0-13919 GCF_043100905.1 Rhodopirellula sp. JB055
AGCGGCGGATATCGATTCGGAAGGGGACGTCAGCATGGCCGGATTGTGCCGATCCTTGCACGCTGACAACAAGATCAATTTCCAAGCGTTTCCCCCCAGAAGCGGTTGGCTTGTGCAAAATCGTTCCACCGTCCGTTGGTGCTTCAACGACTCGAGGGATGGGCGGCAGGCATTTGCCCAGGCATTGTGTCGGGAATTCACTGCTGCTGCATTCCCCATCCTTTGAAAGATCGTTCCCGGTGAGATTGCCGAGCCAAGTCAGGGCAGAGCAGTTGTCCGCAACGGTTTGGTCGGGCGGATCTCAAATGCCTGACGCATCGCACTCAGGCCCACGTCCAAACGTTCGCGACGCGGCGATCGCCGGCATCGGCCGATTTCGCTCATGCAGCGAGCGTGAATCTGAAAGTCTGCTAATTTTCTGCGTTGAGGTTCTCAGTCGATTTGCCTTCCTCATCGAGTGATCTGCTGGCGGAAATGGAAAGATACGCGGGTTAGGAAGGTGGATCCTCTCGAAACGATCGGTACGGTGGATCAGTTTTTGAAGGATTTACCGTTTTGACCAGCAATCTGACTAAGCCTTTTCGTTCAGACGAACCGATACTACCGGCACAACCCAATGCGGTTTGCTCAGAAAGTGGGGCGGCGGCGGGACTTAACAGTGATCAGCAGTGACGTTGATTGAGCAGATTCTCAATCGAGCGTGACAGCAACTCCTAGCATGACGGTGGAACAACGATGTCGGTACGGAAGCTGACTGCAAAACTATTGGCAGCCCTGGCGGTTTTTGCTGGTGGCGCTTCGGTGTCCGCCCAGGAACATGCTTTGGCGGACCCCTTCGCATTTGACCCTGACTTCCAGTGGTTTGAGCCGATCTACGATGCAGACATCGTGGACACGAAACCAAAGAAGCGGGCTCACACGGGCTGGTTCGGAACTTACGACAAGCTGCACTTGTGGGGCAAACGGCCCGATGAAGCTAGCGGCATTGGCGACAGTTACCAACTCGACTTCGGCGAAGGCAACCGATACGAATTCGGTTACATGACGCCGGGCAAAGACACTGGGTGGCTGTTTGGATGGACCGATTTGGACATTGCCGCTGCTGACGTGAGTCGCATCGGGCGAATCAATCGTCTGAACGACGAGCAACTCGAAGGGGACCCGGAATTCCCCGGCGGCATGTTCGGAACAAACGTGTTGACCGAAGACAACAACAACTTCGGCTATGACACGCGTTTCTACGACATTGGTCGCTCGACCAACATCGTTGAATACGACAGTTACGAAATCAACAAAACATGGCGGATGGAACCGTATCACTACGGCGGGATTCTCGAACCCATGGTCGGTTTTCGTTTCGTGACGATGGACGACAGTGCGTACAACCGGAACTACAGCCGGACTCGCGAAGACACCACGGCGGCTTCTGTTTCTCTGCCACCTCCGTACTTCACGGACTTGGGGATCAGCGACGACGCCTATGAAATTTTGGATGAAGAAATCCAAGAGATCGAAAACGAAATGTACACGGTTCAGCTCGGCTTCCGTTACTTCAAGTTTGTCAATCGATTCCGCTACTCGGCTGAGTTCCGTGCCTTCACCGGTTTGAACCTGCAGAACGCGATGCGATACAACCGCAAGGAAACCACGTTCTACGATGGCTTCGAAGCGGGCGATGACGTGACCGCGGTCTTCAACACGCAAAGCCTGGTGACTTACGAACGCAACGACGAGTTCTTTATCGGGTACGACGTACGAGCCGAGGTCGGTTACCAACTCACGCAAATGATTCATGTCCGTGGCGGTTTCCAACTGCTCGACTTGGCAAAAGGCGTGTGGCGGAACGAACGCGGCGGAACGAACAGCAACTTGAGTTACGGTGCCACCGACCAGAACTTCCTGGCCGTTGGCGGAACCTTCGGGATCGAACTGAACCGCTAATTCGGTCTCTGTCCCACTGCTAGCTGATCACTTCATTTGAGCCGGCAAGGTGAATTCACCTTGCCGGCTTTTTTCGTAGGAATGCTTCAACGCTGAAGACCAGGCCGTTGCATGTGCGAAAGCTTGGTCAAGCTCAAGCAAGTCGCGTTGGCCCGGCACAAGGAACCGATCGCAACCAAACGCGATGCACTCCTCCGGGGGGAAGATGAGTTATGATGCAGGACCCAGTCGCCACGGCGATTGCCTGCCTACCCTTCCCGCCCGTCATGCATGGAGATCTGTCATGCACAAAGTCCAGAGTCGTCGTACGTTTTTGAGTTCCGCTGCAATCGCTGGAACCGCCGTCACCTTGCCCGCAATGCAATATTCGCGGGTCTATGGCGCCAATGAGCGACTTCATATCGCCAGCGTTGGAACGGGCGGCAAAGGCTGGAGCGATTTGCTGGGAGTTGCCGCCAGCCCTCAAGTCGATGTGATTGGATTGTGTGACATCGACAGTTCGGTGAAGCACCTTGGACAGGCCGCAGAACGATTTCCGATGGCGCGACAATACGACGATTGGCGCAAACTGCTGGACGAGGGGAATTCCTTGGAAGGAGTTTTAGTTTCCACTCCGGATTTCATGCACGCACCGATATCGTTGCCTGCGATGCAGTTGGGCAAGCATGTCTTCTGTCAAAAACCGCTCACGCACACGGTTCACGAAGCTCGCCAAATGCGGAAGGCGGCCGATCAGTTTGATGTGGTGACTCAGATGTGCAATCAAATTCAATCGCACTCGGCGTATCGCACCGCGGTCCATCTTGTTCATGAAGGAATGATTGGCAAGGTTCGCGAGGTGCATTCGTGGCAAGGTGGAAGACCCTCATGGCCGCGAAATATTCCGCGTCCAAGCGGCAGCGATCCGGTGCCCGCGAATGTTCGGTGGGACTTGTGGCAAGGCGTGGCTGCGGAACGTCCTTACAAGATTGGTATGTATCATCCGTTCAATTGGCGAGGGAGGCAGGCCTACGGTACCGGGCAGTTAGGCGACTTTGGTTGTCACATCCTGGATCCGGTTTTCAAGGCTCTGCAGATTCAGTCGCCATCGAAGTTGACAGTCGATGCGCCGGAGTTGGGGCCGGAAACCTGGACCGATCGAGCGACGGTGCGATACGAATTTCCGGGGACTCAGTACACCGCGGATTCGGCGCTGTCGGTGACTTGGTATGACGGTGTGGGCGTGTCTCCACCACGTGAGCGTCTGACGCACCTTCCCGATGATGCCAAACTGCCTGGTGCGGGATCGGTGCTGGTTGGTGAAAAGGGATCTTTGGTGATTCCCCATGTCGCGATGCCTGTGCTTTATCGTGCGGATCGTTCCATTGCGTCGGACCTTCCGGTGATTCCCTCGGTCAACCACTACACCCAATGGGCGGACGCTTGCCGAGGAATGGGAGAAACGACTTCGCACTTTGACTACGCAGGGCCGCTGACAGAAGCGGTCTTGCTAGGAACCATCGGTATTCGGTTCCCAGGTGAAGAATTGCAGTGGGACGCGGATGCGATGAAGATCACCAATCACGCCGAAGCTCAGCAATGGGTTACCAAACCGTATCGTAAAGGCTGGGAACCCGACTGGATCTAGTCGACGAGCTGGAGGTCGCGTTCTGCTGCGTTTTTGCGGTTGGACGCAGAGATTTCTGTTTTGGCCGCTTTGGCGGTCGGTTGCCTCCTCTGCATATTTTAATCGAGCCTTTGCCGACAACCACGAGCGGCAAAAGCATCCGATTCTAGAATATCCGATTGAGGAGATAGCATGAGTACGAACATCGAAGGAAAGGTCGTTGTTGTCACCGGAGCCAGCAGTGGACTTGGTGAAGACGCCGCCCGTCATTTGGCTTCCCAGGGCGCAGCGGTCGTATTGGGAGCTCGCCGCATCGAAAGGCTGGACGCCATCGTGGCGGATATCCGGCAAAAAGGTGGGAAAGTAGAGGCTGTTGCGACGGATGTCACCGATGCGGAGCAAGTGCAGACGCTGGTCAACAAAGCCGTTGAAGCGTTCGGCCGCGTCGATGTTGTCATCAACAACGCAGGTCTCATGTCGATCGCCCCTCTCAGCGAACTGAAGGTTGACGAATGGGAGCGCATGATCGACATCAACATCAAAGGTGTGCTGTATGGCATTGCCGCTGGTTTGCCGATTTTTCAAAAGCAAGGCGCCGGACATTTCATCAACATCAGTTCCGTCGCGGGACTGAAAGTGGTCAATGGCGGTGCCGTTTACAGCGGAACAAAATTCGCGGTTCGTGCGATCAGCGAAGGCCTGCGAACGGAAGTCGGCGGGGCGATTCGCACTACGACCATCCTGCCCGGATTGATCGACACGGAACTGAAGCAGGGAACCTCCCACGACGCCAGTTCACAAAACGTCGATGAAATGTACAAGATGGCAATCGCACCAACCGCGATCACCGACGCGATTGCTTACGCCATTTCTCAACCGGCTGACGTGGACGTCAACGAAATCGTCGTTCGACCAACCGTCCAAGAATTCTAGGCAGAGACGGGCTGGAGTGCCCATCCTACATGCGTTGCGATGTTGTTGACGATTCGATCAGCAGTCTGCTGACACCCAAGCGGCTCACTTGGTTGTGTCTGATCGTTCCTGCCAACCTGTTTCATAGGCACTCTTCTGTGCCTAGGGGTGCCCAATGTGCGTACTTGTCATGGAGGGGCCTCGTCCTAGGATGCAAATGACACCTCGCAATGGAATTAGCATTCCGTTGCCAAGTCGGAACGGAACATGTGATTTGCCCAAAAGTGTTTTTGCAGTGATCGCGTTGGGTGTCTTGAGTGAACCGAAAACAACAAGCAGGAATATCACGATGAAAGCCATTGGCTACCAAACTCCCGGATCAATCGATCGGGATGACTCTTTGCAAGACATCACACTTGAAAAGCCAACCGCAGAAGGTCGTGATCTGCTGGTCAACGTTCATGCGGTTTCGGTCAATCCGGTGGACGTGAAAGTCCGCAGCAAAGCTTCCCCCGAGGGCAGCGAATGGCGGGTGCTCGGGTTCGATGCGGCTGGCGTGGTCGAATCGGTCGGTTCGGAAGTGCAGAACTTCCAACCCGGCGAGGCCGTCTTCTATGCAGGTTCGATCGCACGTCCGGGGACGAACAGTGAGTTTCACCTGGTCGATGAACGCATCGTCGGGCACAAGCCTTCTACCTTGAGCGACACCGAGGCCGCGGCGCTTCCGCTGACCGCGATCACCGCCTGGGAGATGCTGTTTGATCGCTTGGATGTGAAACGCCCGACGCCTCAGGGTGGCGATACGATTTTGGTCATTGGCGGTGCCGGAGGAGTGGGCTCGATCACGATTCAGTTGTTGCGAGCGTTGACGGACATGACAATCATCGCCACCGCCTCGCGGCCCGAAACCCAAGACTGGGTTCGTGAACTTGGTGCGCATCATGCCATCAACCATCGCCAACCGATGGCGCCGCAGGTGAAGGCACTCGGGATCGGCGACCCCGGTTTTGTGTTCTCAACAACTCACTCCGATGAACATCTCGAAGACATTGTGGAGTTGATGGCTCCGCAGGGACGTTTCGGATTGATCGATGATCCGCCGCACCTTGATGTCAGCAAGCTGAAACAAAAATCGCTGTCGTTGCATTGGGAGTTCATGTTCGCTCGATCGCTGTTTGGCACTCCCGACATGGACCAACAACGCAAATTGCTCAACGAAGTTGCCTCGTTGGTGGACACTGGGAAGATCCGATCCACCGCGACGGAGACGGCCGGCAAGATCAACGCCGCCAACCTGAAGCAAGTCCACGCGAAGATCGAGAGCAACACCGCTCGAGGCAAGATCGTGCTGGAAGGTTTCTAAGCAACGCAAGAAGCCTTCAACTCTCGTCGTGGATGAGGCCACGAATCCTCCCACCAATTTGCGTCGTGGATGAACCATGAATCGAAAAACGAACGCTCAACCCTTTTTCGCGATGACAGCATTGCTTGCCGTCTGGTTGGTCTCGAGTGCGACGGCGTCGGCTCAAACGACAGCGGTTGAGTCGGGGCAATCGGGTGCGGCATCACCAACTCGTGGACTCCAGGTGGTGGCAAAGGTTGACCAAGCCGTTGGCAACATTGCATTCGCCGATGATGGCGATTTGATCGTCAGTTTTCATCCGTTCTTCAAACCTGAAATCCGAGTCGCGCGGCTCGATCCGACAACCGGGAAGTACCAACCGTTTCCAAATCGCGAGTGGAACACACCGAGAACGGAAAATGACTTTTACCTCGACGATGTTCTCGGGTTGCGAAGCGATTCCAGCGGAACCGTTTTATTCCTCGACATGGGCACCCGCGGCGACATCACTCCCAAGTTGGCCGGACGGAATCAGCACGGGAGCGGACGGGTTCATGTATGTCTCCGCAGCCCAAGTTCACTTGAGGGCACCGTTCAACGACGGTGAAGACAAAAGCACCAGTCCGTTCTACATCTTTCGATTCCAACCGGTGGCTCAAGGACTGTTCGGCCGGTAGGCAACCGTCCCGTTGCTGATGACTCATCGATTCAGATCAAACGCAACCGTTGGCAGGCGAATTGGAGACCTTCCATCAGAGCGTCGACGTCGTCACGCGAGTTGTAGACGCCGAAGCTTGCTCGCACCGTCGCGCTAAGACCCAGCAGATCGTGAAGCGGCATCGTGCAGTGGTGACCATGGCGGACGAAGACGCCTTTTCGATCGAGTAATTGCGCCAAGTCTTCCGGATGGGCTCCGTCAATCGTGAAGCTGGTGATCGCTCCACGGTGCTCGACGCCAGGCCCATGGATCCGCATGCCGGGAATCTCTTGCAGACGGGTGTAGGCGTATTCAAGCACATTCCGCTCGTGTGCGTGGACCTTTTCCATCCCAAGGGTCGTCATGTAATCGATCGCGGCGCCCAGCGCGATCGCTTGCGCGATCTGGATTGTTCCCGCTTCGAACTTGGCGGGAGACGAAGCCCATGTGGAGTGATCCTTGTAAACACGATCGATCATGTGACCGCCGAAGAGGATCGGGTCGGTCTGTTCAAGCAGTTCGCGTTTTCCATACAGCACGCCGACACCGCTGGGCCCGTACAACTTGTGTCCCGAGAAAGTCAGGAAGTCGATCCCGCTGGCGACGACATCCGTGTGCTCGTGCGGAACACTCTGCGCTCCGTCGACAACGATGATCGCTCCCGCGTCGTGGGCCGCCTTCGCGAGCTCCGCGATTGGATTGATGGTGCCCAACACGTTCGACATGCCGGTGACGGCCACCAGTTTCGTTTTGTCACTCAGCACTTCCCCGATGCGGTCCATATTCAAACGGCCATCTTCGGTGAGCGGGAGAAAGCGGCAGGTCGCTCCCGTCTGCAAGGCGAGCTGTTGCCATGGAACCAAGTTCGCATGGTGTTCCATCTCATTGAGGATGATCTCGTCACCGGCCTTGAGGTTTCGTTTGCCCCAGCCACTGGCGACCAAGTTCAGCGACATCGTGCAACCGGCAGTGAAGACGATCTCTTCAGAATGCTCCGCGTTGATGAACTGCCGGACTTTTTCGCGTGCACCTTCCAGCTCTTCATCGACGATCGATCCAAAACGATACACGCCGCGATATGCGTTGGCGTAATAGTTCTCGTAGACTTCCTTTTCTTTATCGATCACGCACTGGGGTTTTTGCGCAGACGATCCACTGTCGAGATAGACGAGCGGCAAACCCTTGGGGAGTGATTTGTGCAGAATTGGGAAGTCGCCGCGAACGGCGTCGATGTCGAGTGGATTCATGATTGGGCCTCTGCCTGGACGGCTAGTTCTCGGACTCGCTGGACCATGCTGTACAGCCCGTTCCGCCGTTGCGGGCTGAGGTGCCGTTCGAGCCCCAGTTTTTTGAAGACTTCTTGGGCATCGATCGAGATGATTTCCTGCGGCGTTTTGCCGGAATACAACGCGGCGAGAACCGCGATCAAACCGTTGACGATGACGGCATCGCTATTCGCGAGAAATTCCACGGTCGGCGGGGAGGACGATTTGATGTCAGCCACCAACCACACGTTGCTTTGGCAGCCGTGGACACGGTTTTCCTCGGTTTTGGCATCCGCGGGCAACTCAGGCAAGTTGAAACCGAGGTCAATCAAGTAATCACAACGCTCGTCCCAATCGGGCAAGTCCTCGAATTCCTCGTACAATTCGTCGATCGTTAAATCTTGCAATCCAATCTACCTCGGTTTGTGTGGTTGCCTTCCGCTGACCGCATCGTCCGATCGATGCTTTCGCGGTCTCAGTGGTTGGAACCGTGACGGCCCAACGCCAGGAGCCACGCAAAGACGTTTTTCGCCTTCTTCGCTGCACTCTCGCCCTAGTTTGACGCAGAAACGCCGTTTCCAATAGGTCAGGCGATGCCGGAAAGCTCCGCGTCATCACCGGCTTGGCGTGATTTGTCAGCGCATGCGTCGGGCAAATCGTGGCGGCGAGCCAGGTGTCCCGTGGAGTGCCCGTAGGGAAGCGGGGTCAGGTAACATCCAATTCGACCGTCAGGTCGTCATGAAGGTTCGCTCTGGACTATACGTGCGTGCACAGCCCGCCGCTGAAATCAACGCGAATTCAACCGCGACAGGAACTCGCTCGTTGGAACGCCGCGTTTCAGCTCGTTTTCGCGAACGGCGGAGCGAAATTGCGGTGAAACGGATGCTTGTTCGGACAAGCTCTCGATCATTCGATCGGTTTCTCATGGCCTCTGTCGGATTCGTCTCGCGAAATGCGATTCGACTGTTGGGATTGCTCCTGGTGGGAAGATTCTTTTCTCGCGAGAGTTGACAAAACCGCGTGTACCTGTAGAGTGCAGGGAACCGGCTGCCTGATTTTTTGGGTGGGATTGTTCAAGGCCATTTCAGGTGGGGCGATGTTCTTTCCAGGCACTGCCCCGCTGGCGATGCTGATGTCGCTGCCTTACGCATTCAACATCTTGCTGTATGTCACCTTCTTTGCTCATGAATGCTTGGTGATTGGCGTCCGCGGTCAAAGGTGCCGGTGGGCCGTTTTCCAAGGACGCAACACAGGCCTTGATCATGTTGTCCGAAGCTGGCGAATCCCTTGTATGAGCGATTTGGCGACGCACATGATCCGATGCCCGACAACCGTCAAACGAATCCCTTTGCAAAAGAGAATCACATGAACTACTCAACGAACAGAACTGCCATCGTGACGGGGGCATCGCGAGGAATCGGCGTTGCCATTGCGAAGCGACTCGCCAATGACGGATTCAACGTCATCGTCAATTACGCTGGCAGCAAGGAAGCCGCGGAGGAGGTCGTGAGCGAAATAGAAGAGGCGGGTGGTCATGCCATCGCCGTGCAGGCCGACGTTTCCAGTTCTGCGGCGGTCAAGACGATGTTCGAACGCGCGGAGTCAGAATATGGCGGTGTCGATGTGCTGGTGAACAACGCGGGCATCATGAAGTTGGCGCCGATTGCTGAGTGCGATGATTCGGTGTTTGACGATCAAGTCGCAGTCAACTTCCGTGGCACGTTCAACACGTTGCGAGAGGCGGGGAAACGCCTGCGAGATGGCGGACGAATCGTCAACTTTTCAACGACCGTGGTGGGAATGAAGTTCGAGACATACGGTGTTTATGCAGGCATCAAAGCTGCGGTCGAAACCATGACCGGGATCATGGCGAAGGAAATGCGAGGAAGGAACATCACGGTCAACGCCGTCGCGCCGGGACCGACGGGCACCGAGTTGTTCCTCGACGGCAAATCCGATGAATTGATCGAGAAACTCGCCAAGACGGCTCCACTCGAGCGTTTGGCGGCACCGGAAGACATCGCTGGCGTGGTCTCGTTTCTGGTTGGGCCCGATGGTGGTTGGGTGAACGGTCAAACGGTTCGTGCCAACGGGGGCATGGTCTGAATGCACTAGCCTATTACTAGGTGCGTCCAGCAACGAACAACCCAACCCACATGATGAATCAACCATCCAATACAAAGAGAAAAGTGAGTGGCACGCAGGCGCGCGTCTGGCTCGATCTGTGCCTGTTCATTGGCATGGTGCTGGTGCTTGCTCCCCAGGCAACCGGTATCGCGGTGCATGAGTGGGCGAGCTTCCTGATTCTCATTCCGTTCTTCCTGCATTTGATCTTCGCTTGGAAGTGGATCGTCAACACGACTCGGCGTTTTTTCAAACGAATTCCCGGCGACTCGCGTTTCAACTACGGGTTGGATTGGCTTTTGTTTTTTCTGTTTGTCGTGGCAACGTTCTCTGGCGTCGTGATATCGGAAGCGGCGCTTCCTGCATTGGGGATTCACCTGAACATCGACCCGTTCTGGTCCACGATTCACGACATCAGTGCCAATCTATTGATGCTGGTGATCGGCATCCATTTAGCGATGCATTGGAACTGGATTGCGGTGAACGTCAAAAAGTACATTTTGCGTCGACGTGCAGAATCCTTCGACACCAAAAGCGCTGCCCCAACGCCGAACGAGACGACGTCGTGATGGATACCGACTCGCCCCAAACTCCGAATCACCCTTTTGCTCTTTCAAGAAATCGGTCCTGATGCCAACGCTACGACAGTCCATTCGGCCGACCCTGTGTATCGTGCTCGCCGCCACTTTGGTCGTGTTTCTGATCTCGCCACTGGATGAAACTCAGTGGGCAGCGGGGATTCGAGCAGGGGCGTCAGCCAACGGTGGCGAAGGTTCCGAGGGGAGTGGTCCGGGGGGGCCCATCCGTTTCATCGGACCGATCGTGAAGATGTCGATTTTGATGGGCGTTCCGGCGCTGATCACCCTTGGAATTCGCCGGCTGATTCGCCGGTTTCGCGTTCCTGCTTGAAAGATGTTCGTGCTGGCAAATCAAAATACTGCGTCGGGAATACTGCATCTGTGTCCATCGTGGGTGAGGCGGTGAACTTTGGCCTGGCAAACGCGTCGCACCATCCACAAGAGTTGTGATTGCCCATCGTGGTCCTTGCAAAATCACTATTCCGATCCAGCGAAGCCCCGCCCATTTGGAGTCCGGGTCGTTGAATTGCGATCTCAGATTCATTCGAACACCCTATCATCCGTAACGCCCTCAGTGGAGATTCATATCATGGCGAAACGCACCAAGACAGAACTGGAGGTGATCCGGTCGACTCCCATCACCGAGCATGTGCTTCGCATCACCCTGGGTGGTGAGGGACTCGCGAGTTTGCCTGTTGATCAGGAGAGTGCTTATGTGAAGTTGCTGATTCCTCAAGGTGTTGGTGAATCACCGCTGAATCGATCCTATACGATTCGGCACCAGCGACCGACAGAAATTGACATCGACTTTGTCTTGCATGAGTCGCCTGGACCAGCATCGGCTTGGGCGATCGGGGCGCAACCAGGAGACCGGATCACCGTTGCGGGGCCAGGCCCGAAGAAGCTGATCAATCAAGACGCCGATTGGTTTCTGTTAGCAGGAGACTTGACCGCGCTTCCGGCGATCAGTGTGAACCTGCGGCAACTACCCGACGACGCTGTGGGTTACGCCGTGATCGAGGTTCCCAGCCCGGCGGACATTCAGGATCTGGAGCACCCGGAAAAGGTCGAATTGCACTGGGAGGTTAACCCGAAACCTGATGTCGATGGCTTGTTCCTTGCTTCGAAAGTGCGAGCGTTATCGTGGTTGGAAGGCCAACCCGCTGTCTGGGCAGCTTGCGAGTTCAATAGCATGCGGGTGCTCAGGAGTTTTCTGCGAGAGCAAGACCACCTTCCCAGCACCCATCTGTACCTTTCGAGCTATTGGAAGCTCGGTCAATCCGATGAAGGGCATAAGCAGGCAAAGCGACTCGACAACGAACAGAACCCGCTCCCGTAGTGGACCAGGCAACGAGTCCTTCCTGAGTTCGCGATGCCATTTTCCCCGCCCATAATTCTTCAACCTCCCGCTGGGAGGTCGAGCGAAGCGAGGGGAGTTCGATCCGTGACCTACCAAGCCAGCTGTCAATCCCATTGCCTTCCACTCCGATGAGAAGTTGCTCCTTGGCTGGTTGTTTGCACCCGTTTGTGCTACCAAAGCAACCACCTAACATCGTTCCATGACCAAGCCAAAGAGCCGCTATGAGTGACACTGAACCTGAGTCCATCAAAGCCTCGATGGAAACAAAGCCGGAGAATTCGGCCACCGAGTCTTCGAGTAACGAAGTCGCATCCGGTGAGCTGAAACCGCTGCGAATCTGGCCTGCCGTTCTGCTGTTGTTGCTGATGGCGACGGCTCGATTCTTGCCTTCTGCGATCGAGGACGCTCCCCTGTTATTGATGATGGTGGCGGTGATCGGGCCGGTGGTGTTGGGCGGCCTGATTCTGCTTTGGTGGCTGACGTTCAGTCGTGCGTCCTTGAAGGAACGTTTGGTGGGTTTCTTCGGCGCGTTGTTGATTGCCGTCGGATGCGTGTTGTCGTTGGATCAAACGATGATGGGGCCCGGCATCATGATGGTTGCCGCTCCTCTGGGCACGGCGGCATTTGGTATCGGGGCTGTGCTGATGTGTCGTTGGCAATCGTTCAAGCGGACGATCGTGATGTTGCTGATGACGCTGTGCGGGTTTGGGTATTCAACCCTGTTGCGTAGCGAAGGCATGTGGGGCCATTTCGCTTTGGATTTGCACTGGCGATGGGAACCAACGGCGGAAGAGCTGATGTTGGCCGATCGAGAGGACGCACCTTCGAGCGTCGAAGCGATCCGTTCGGAGGTTGAAATGGATGAGTGGCTTGCCGATCCACAGTGGACTCAGTTTCGTGGTCTGAAACGTGTGAGCCAACAGCACGGTCCGGCAATTCAAACGGATTGGTCGGCAAACCCGCCCGAACTGGTTTGGAAGATTCCAGTGGGGCCGGGATGGTCGTCGTTTGCCGTCGCTGGAAATCTATTGTTCACGCAGGAGCAACGTGGCGAACAAGAAACCGTGGTGTGCTACACCGCCGATGAAGGAATCGAAGTTTGGTCGCAGGAAATCGAATCGCGATTTTTTGATCCGCTTGGTGGGCCTGGGCCAAGAGCCACGCCGACACTTTCTGGTGGCAGTGTCTTTGTTCAAGGAGCCAGCGGGCAACTGCAGCGATTGGATGCCAAAACGGGCGAATCGATTTGGGAAGTGGACGTGCGGGAGGTCGCCGACCGAGAGCCACCGATGTGGGGATTCTCGTCGTCTCCGCTGGTCGTCGGTGAGGTCGTGATCGTTCACGCAGGAGGTGATGGCGACAAGGGCACGCTCGCGTTTGACATCGAGTCGGGTGAATTGAAGTGGTCCGCCGCGGCTGGCGATCATTCCTACAGCTCGCCGCAGTTGTTGAATCTTTTTGGCGATGACTATGTGGTGATGTTCACCAACGCTGGCATGAAAATCCTGGATCCCGAATCGGGCGAATCTCGATGTGATTTTGAGTGGAAACTGGAAGGCTACAGTGCCGTGCAACCTCAGCGAACCGCGGGCAACTCAATCGTCTTGGCCAGCCAACAGGAGACGCGATGCTTGGAACTGACCCAAGCCGATGACGGGTTCACGGTGGAGGAGCGTTGGGCGTCGCGAAAGCTAAAGCCTGACTTCAATGACTTCGTGGTCCACGATGGATATGCGTACGGCTTTGACGCTGAGATCTTTGCCTGCATCGATTTGGAATCTGGCCAACGCGAATGGAAGCGTGGGCGTTATGGGAAGGGCCAGGTTTTGATGTTGGTTGACTCGGGCGTGCTGCTGGTGATCAGCGAACGCGGGGAAGTCGTCCTGTTGGCGGCGAATCCGTCGAAGCATGAAGAACTGGCCAAGTTCGAAGCTCTCGAGGGAAAAACTTGGAACCATCCCGTCGTCATCGGCGACCGGTTGTACATCCGCAATTCGCATGCGGGGGGTTGTTATGGGTTGCGGGTTAAAAGCGACTCCGAAAGCAAAGACCGTTTCGCGATCGGGGAACGTTCTCCGTGAGCACGGGGAGGGC
>NZ_JBICHO010000363.1:0-11602 GCF_043100905.1 Rhodopirellula sp. JB055
GCTCACTATCTGCGTTTGGTGGGCGGGCCGTCTGCCTGGGGATATCTGATCATTGCTGGCTTGATCGCTGGATTCACAACGACCTATTTCACGCTGCGTTTCTTGCCGTTCCGCTTGTACACCCAGCCGCTGTTGATCGACGAGTTGCTTTCTTCGATCGGGTTTGCACTGTATCGGATTTTGGTCCCGGTCTTGGCGACCGTGTTGGTCGCGGCCCGCTGCGGTGCGGCTGTGGCGGCGGACGTCGGGGTGAAGCAGTACGGCGGGCAGGTGGATGCGTTTCGAACGTTGGGAATTCGTGCACCTGCGTATCTGTTGGTGCCGATTTTGGCCGCGTTTTTGATCGCGACGCCTGTGCTGGAGTGGATTGCATTCACTGCCGCTCACTGGATCAGTCGCATCACGTTCAACGTTACGTATCCCGAAATGGGAGTCTATTTCTGGCAACAACATTTCTTTCGTGCCATCACGCCCGATACGACCGGAGCATCCGGGATCTCATGGTGGAAAGGTTGGGATTGGGTGCTGGCAAAGAACTTGCTTTGTGGTTTCGGCACCGCGGCGATTGGTTACCATCAAGGGATTACCCCCAAGCATTCAGCCGGTGATGTCAGCCATTGCATCACCGCAACTGTCTTGTGGACGACACTGTATGTTTTGGTCGTGCACTTCATTGTTGCGTTGCTGGAATTTTGATTGCCCCGCAGGAGACACCATGGACAAGAAGGCGAAGAAACGTTTGGACGTGATCAACAAAAAACTGCAAACCTTGCGTCCTCGGCTGGCCGGTTCGAAAGAACAGGCTGACGATTTGGATGAACTGAAGGAATTGGAAGACGAGATCAAAGCCCTGGAGGAAGAAGCCGCCAAGCTGCGAGCTTCGTGAAGACACGAAAGCTACCAGAGGTAACAGTCCGACGATGAATCAAGTGTGGCGCCCCTACTGCCAGATGAAGACCGCGCCGCCGCCAATGAAAGTCGTGGCGACGGACGGTTGTCATTTGATTGGCGAAAACGGCGAGCGTTGGATTGACGGCATGGCGTCGTGGTGGTCGGCTTGCCACGGCTACAATCATCCGCATGTCCGAGCCGCGGTGACGGAGCAGCTCGCTCGGATGCCACATGTGATGTTCGGCGGGATCACCCATGAACCCGCCGAGCGGTTGGCGGATCGGTTAGCTCAGTCGGCGCCGGGTGATTTGAATCACGTCTTTTTTTCCGATAGCGGATCGGTCGCAGTCGAAGTCGCGATGAAAATGGCGATTGGGCATTGGCGCCGCCACAACCGCCCTGGACGCACTCGGTTCTTGGCATTTCACAACGCGTATCATGGCGACACCACGGGCGCGATGTCGTTGTGTGATCCGCAACGCAGCATGCATGCTCGATACAGCGACGCGATCACCAAGCAATTTCATGTAGCGCTCCCGCGAGATGAAGCCACGTCACGAGAGCTGGATCGTGTGCTGGCGGAACATTCGGATCTGATTGCCGGAGTTTTTGTGGAACCGTTGGTGCAGGGCGCCGGCGGAATGCGCTTTCACGACATCGAAACATTGCGACGAATTCGCGACGCGTGCCAGCGTCACGAAACGCTGCTGATCGCAGACGAGATCGCGACCGGCTTTTACCGTACTGGCGAAATGTTTGCCGTCGACCACACCACGGAGGCCGGGCAACGCGTCGTCCCGGATATTCTGTGTTTAGGAAAAGCGTTGACTGCGGGAACGATGTCGATGGCGGTCACAATTGCCAGGACTGACGTCTTCGATTCGTTTTATGATGATGATCCCGGTGCGGCTTTGATGCACGGGCCGACCTTCATGGCCAATCCGTTGGCTTGCTCGGCGGCGAATGCGTCGTTGGATCTGTTCGATGAAATGTCTTATGACGTTGGTCGATTGGAATCCATTCTGAAAGATCGATTGTGTGTGCTGCGAGACGTCGACAATGTTGTTGACGTGCGATGCTTCGGAGCAATTGGAGTGATTCAGTTTCGAGACCCACCGGACATGCAGCGGGTGCAAGATGAGTTAGTGCAACGAGGCGTCTGGTTGCGTCCGTTTGGCGACTGTTTGTACACAACGCCGTCACTTTGCATCGACGATGATTCACTGCATCAAATTTGTGATGCCATGATCGAATCAGTGCACACAACGTTGCCAATGAATCATCAATTGCGATAGCGGTCGTGGCATTGGCTGCATTGTTGTTTCAACCGATCCATGGAATTCCGCAACTCGTGGAAGTCTTTGCGTTGGACTTGAGATTCCATGGAACCGACCAAGCCGACTGATTCGTGCATCCAATCTCGCATCTCTTCGTTGCAGACGCGGTGTGATTCCCGCAGTGCCTCTTGAAGCAGGCGAACATCACTGACTTTCCAATCATTTGTCTTCATCGAGGAAACGAGCACTTCGTACTGCAACGATGTTTCAACCATCAGCGATGCAAGCGTGCTGATTTCAGCAATCTCAACCAATTCCGGAAGGGCCGCGGAATCAGGTTGGGGACGGAATCCATCCACGTCGCGCCAGAGCCCAGCGTATTGCGAACCCGTGCCGGCGCGTTTCAACAAGTTGATCGCCTGATTGCGATTCAGCCAACCAGCGGTTTGGCCAATCACCGCTGCCATCGCTGGACCACGATGCTTGCCATGATGGCAATGCACATACATCGGGTCATCGACTTGTTGGATCAATGCCGCAGCCGATTTGCAAGCGTCTTCTCCCACCCCGTCGTAACCGATGGGGATGTGAATGTACCGAAGCCCGTGTTTTCGAGCCAATTCAACCTGGGGACGCTGACCATCGACGCTGACGACGATTTTGACTCCTAAGCGAGCCAATTCCGCAAATGCTGCCTCGCCAACTGGCGCCGCACCAGACATCAAGTTCGGATGAATCTCGATCCGGTTTTCGAGTTGAGATGGTGTCTTCGCCCGACCGTTCATATCGGTGGACTCGTCCGCTACCAAGTCGGCGGATGCAAAGAGCGTAACAGAGAGAAAGCAAATCCAACCGGGAACCCGAGCGGTCCAATCGTGTGTGTGATTCATGCTCCCCAAGATAACGAATTCGGAATGCATTTGGAAAAGGTGAGTCGCTTGCTTTCCGCTTGAATACACAGACAGGGGCCGGGAAGAGCCAGTATTCGAGGGAAGATGACACACCGGAAATCGGACGTCGTCAGGAACGACCAGGACGCTCGTGCTATTTCGAGAAAAGGAAGCGGACGCTCCGATTCGACAATGCGAGGCCGACGTCGCACGATTAATCTCATGTTCTGCCCAATCGGTCAGGAGTTCCGCTGATCGGGATTGCCTGAGAGCGGTTTGGCGGTCCGCCACGGGGGTGCGTGAGGACTTTCGCAAATAGCGAACGACGGATGAGTCGAGGCCCTTGTTTCGCATCTCCGTGGAGTTGAATATGGCGCAATGCGACTCGCCGGCGATCGCGTTACCATGACCCGGAGTGTTTGGCTTCGTGGATTCACGACTAAGAAAGAACGATGATGAAAATGTTTTTGGCCCTGTTCCTTGCTCTCTTTTGTCACTCGGCGGTTCAGGCGGCAGAGCAACCCAATGTGGTTTTGATTTTTGCCGATGACCTCGGGCCAGGAATGCTGGGGTGCTATGGCCAAGAAGTTGTTTCGACGCCGAACATCGATCGTATCGCTCGTGAGGGGATGAAGTTCACCAACTATTACGGCGGCGTTTATTGTGCACCCGCTCGTTGGACCTTGTTGAGCGGTATGCACGATGGTCGTATGGGCGGTTGGTCACAGAGTCGCGCTGGACTGCCAATCTGGCGGGACGCTGGCAAAATCACCGAAGCGGAATATCAAGAACGCTTGGCCAAACTGAAAGCGAATGCGTACCCCATCGCGGAAGAAGAAGTCTTCCTGGCACAGGTGGCTCAGCAGGCTGGATACAAAACGGCACAGTTTGGGAAGCTTGATCGAGGCTTTCTCACTTGGCATGAACGAGTTCAACGTTTTGGTTGGGACTTCTATGAAGGCTACTATGACCACCAACGTTGCCACGGTTTCTATCCACCTTATCTGTGGCGAAATGGGGAACGTTTCGAATTGCCCGGGAACACGCTTCCTGATTGTGGCAAAACGAGTGAAAAGGGAGACGAGCCAGTTGGCTATGGAGGAGCAACGTATTCACAGAACGTTTTCATTGAGGGAATCCTGAAATACTTGCGGTCGCATCACGACCATCCGTTCTTTTTGTATCACCCGACTCAGTTGCCTCATGGTCCCGTCGCGATACCCGAACTGCATCCCGATTTCGCGGACCATCCCACAATGTCGCTAGCGGAAAAGAAGTACGCTTCGATGGTCAAAATGCTGGACGATCACGTGGGGCTGATTCTGGATGAACTCGTCAGTCTGGGGATCGATGACAAGACCGTGGTTGTGTTCACGTCGGACAATGGGCATGAGCTTTATTACGGTCCCAAACCGGATTACAAAGCTCAGCGACTTCCTAACGGCGAGCCCGCTAACTTGACCGACAAAAAATGGCGTACGTCGGAGTGTGGGGATGTCTTTGACGGTGCCGGAGGCCGTGCCGGACTCAAACGGAGTGGCTATCAGGGAGGAATGCAGTGCCCGATGATCGTCCGTTGGCCGGGGAAGATTTCGCCGGGTAGCCAGACCGATTTGCTGAGTTCGCACTATGACTTTCTTGCGACCTTGGCTGATATCGTCGGGGAAGAAACACCGAAGGGCAAAGATGGCATTTCGTATTTGCCAACGCTGTTAGGGCAACCGCAAGAGCAGCAGCATGACTTCGTCGTCATCAACAACCAATTCAATGCCATGGGCAGTCGTGCCTTGATCACGCGAGAGGGTTTCAAACTCGTCGAGGCAGACCGGAAGAAGGGAATTTTTCAACTCTACGATATCTCTGCTGACAACGAGGAACGGTTTGATTTGGCGTCAGGGCATCCCGAGAAGGTCAGTGAACTGAAACGGACCTTGATGCAAGAAATCGATTCACCGCGACCCGACCTGCGAACTGAAACCAATTGAAGTCCCTCAAACGCTTTTTTGGCACAGCATCATGAATCGAAACATGCGAACGCTCTCCTTTGCAGTTTGGACGCTGCTGGCCAGTTCCGCGCTGGCGGCTGATCTTCCTAACATCATTCTGTGTATGTCGGATGATCAGGGATGGGGGGACACTGGCTACAACGGGCATCCCCATTTGAAGACGCCGCACTTGGATCAGATGGCAAAGGACGGCGTGACGTTCAATCGCTTCTATTCGGCTGCCGCCATGTGTTCGCCGACTCGGGCGAGTTGCTACACCGGTCGCAACCCGTATCGGTTTGGTGTGACCTTCGCAATGAAGGGCATGTTAGAACCGACCGAGATACCGATCACCACGGTCCTCAAGAACCATGGGTACGCTACCGGGCATTTTGGTAAATGGCATTTAGGGACCCTTTCGAAAAAACTGGGTGATCAAAAGCGTTGGGGGACGTTTGCAAAGCAACCCGAGCGATACTACTGCCCTCCTTGGGAGCGTGACGTGGACGTTTGTTTTGTCACGGAGTCGAAAGTTCCCACGTGGAACCCATTGTTGGATCCGGGGCCGATCACCGCGAAGGAAGGATCGCAGCCTCCTCGTTCGAACCGGGCTTATGGCAACGAATATTTCACGGGGCCGGGGCAGACCGCAACGGAAAATACGAGCGGTGACGATTCGCGAGTGTTGATGGACCGAGCGATTCCGTTCATTCGTGATGCGGTCGGCAATGAACAGCCGTTTTTTGCTGCGGTTTGGTTTCACACGCCTCATTCGCCCGTCGTCGGCGGTCCAAAGTACCGGCAGATGTATCGGGAGCATCCGGAACCCATGCAGCACTACTACGCTTGTTTGACCGCCATGGATGAGCAAGTGGGGCGTCTCCGAGCGGAGTTGGCACGACTCGGTGTGTCCGACAACACCGTGCTCTTTTTCTGCTCCGATAACGGACCCGCGCGACAAGGCTCGCCGCGACATGTGGGTTCGGCAAAGGATCTGAAGGGCTACAAACTTTCAATGAACGAAGGGGGCATTCGTGTCCCCGGTTTGCTGGTTTGGCCCGACAAAGTGAATTCGGCTCAGGTGATTGATGCTCCTTGCTTCACATCCGACTATTTCCCCACCATCCTCGATGCGGCTGGGATCAAGCTTCCAACGGATCGTATCTATGACGGAACCAGTCTGTTGCCTTTCGTGACGGGGGCTCAGGACGTCCGGCGAAAGCCGCTGGGATTCCTTCATCGCGATGGCAAGGAAGCCGTGTGGATGGAGCAACGATACAAACTCATCTCAACGGAAAAGGGCGACAAACTCTATGACATCGCCAATGATGCCAGCGAAACAACCGACTTGGCGCATCAAAATCCCGACATCGTGAAACGCATGAAGTCGGAAATGTCACGGTGGAAAACCAATGTGATGGCCGAGCTTGGCCGTGTGCCATGAATGCGACCTGACAAAAACGTTGTTTCATCCGCCGAGAATTTCGATTCAATTCCTGCTTCGCTGTCTGTCGTTTCTTTTCTGGTCCTGCTTTATCACGGAACCACCGGGCGCGTTACTTCTTGGTGGGTTTGGACGTGAATGTTCCGTCGGGCCCGACCAGTTTTTGCGGCTTCTTGCCAATGCTTTCCATCGTCGCCCAGAGCTTTACCGGGCTGAAACGAATGTCCTTGGCAGGGTAGAGCACAACGGTTCTCGTTTTGATATCGCAGTTGATCTTCGCAACTTCCTTGATTTTGCCAAAGTGAGCGGTGATCTGTTTGACGCAACCGCCGCACATTTCGCCGACGGTGATTGTCGTCGCGACCAGGGGCTTGTCTTCAGCCTGCGACTGCGAGGACGAAAGCAAAGCAATCATTAGAAAGACGCAGATTGATAGGCAGTTGTTTCGGTTCACAATTGTCGGCATGAGAACGTCCTGGATTCGGTGGGAGAGGAAGCGTCTGACGTCAGGCTATTTACACGCGACGGGAACACGCATTAAATGCCTGAGTGCAATGACTGTGAGAAATAGGCGAATGGATCCAGTTCGTCAATGGCAGATGCAAGTGTTTTGCAAAAAGGTTGGCCGGAAGGTCCGGGATTGCCGCGATTCAGCGAAAACGAAAAGGTTTAATTTAGATGAACGAATCAGAAAGCAAGAGTGGCCCCACGCTGTCGATCCTGAAGGCTCTGCAGACGAACCAGGAAGTCGAAGCAAGAATCCCGGTGACCGTGCTTTCCGGTTTTCTTGGTGCTGGCAAGACGACGTTGTTGAGTCACGTCCTCAACAACCGCGAAGGGCTGAAAGTCGCGTTGGTCGTTAACGACATGAGCGAGATCAACATCGACTCCCAACTTGTCAAAGGTGGAAGTGCCAGCCTGAACCGTGCCGAGGAAAAGCTGATCGAGCTATCCAGCGGTTGCATTTGCTGCACGCTACGCGAGGATCTGCTTCAGGAAGTCGGACGGCTCGCAGTCGAAGGACGCTTCGATTACTTGTTGATCGAGTCGACGGGCATCTCGGAACCACTGCCCGTTGCAGAGACTTTTATCTATGAAGATGAAGATGGCCGCAGCCTGAGCAACGCAGCGAAACTGGACACACTGGTGACTGTGGTTGACGGCGTCAATTTTTTAGAAGACTTCAATTCGATTGATGATCTTCGTGATCGCAACCTTGGCATGAGCGAAGGCGATGACCGTGATGTCCCGCAATTGCTGGTCAATCAAATCGAGTTTGCGAACGTCATCGTCATCAACAAGATCGATTTGCTCAGCGACGAACAACGCGGCATGTTGCGACAGATGATTGGCAGTTTCAACCCACAAGCCAAGCTTTTGGAGGCGTCGTATGGAAAAGTTGATCTGAAGGAGATCCTTAACACTGGATTGTTCACAGAGGAATGGGCGGACACGTTGCCGAATTGGTTGGAAAGCCCCGGCGAAGGAATGGATGTGGATGCGGAAAGGTATGGCTTCGAATCATTCATCTTCGAATCACGGCGCCCATTCCATCCGGCTCGGTTTCATGAGTTCTTTTCCAAGGGAGGTTTCAAAGGTGCGGTTCGTTCCAAAGGAAGCGTGTGGCTGGCAACCCGGATGGAGCTTGCCGGACTGTGGCAACAAGCCGGTCGGCTCGGGTCGCTGCAGTGCTCTGGAGCGTGGTGGTGTGCGTTGTCCGATGAGGAGTTGCCGGACGATCCAGAGTTGCATCAGTACGTCTCTGAGATATCACAAGAACCGTTCGGAGATCGTCGCCAAGAATTGGTCGTCATTGGACACCATCTGGATGAAGCGGAATTCAGGGAGAGGCTTGATCGCTGCTTGCTGACTGACGAGGAGTTTGAGTCTGGACCCGAGGCGTGGGCTCTGTTCGAAGATCCGATTCCAGCCTGGGAGCTCGTTGAACACCACCATGATCATGATCATTGATAAGTGCCTCCGGCCCAATTGATTTGCCCGCCTCATTTTCCCGCTCCAGGAGCTCGTGCCGTTTTCTGAGGCTGCGTTTTGACGCGTTTTCACGCGGCGCACCTCTCCTGAAACGCAGTTTGAGGAGAATTCGAGCGACGCCGTTCAGGCGTACGCGATGGTGAGGGCCGGGCATGGGAAGCGGCGCGGATTGCCCTCCCTCGGGAAATCTCGCTGAACGCTCGCTTTCCGACCCCTCCCGCTGCGGAGGTCGCGCAGTTTTGAAGTGCTGTGTTGCCAATCGCTTGTCATCACCCTTCCCCTGTGTGGCCCGAGCAAAGCGAGGGGAGGTCGAACGGCGATTGGCCGGTACAGCTTCGATCCGGTCCAGGGCTCAACCTATTGTCTACCACGAAACACGCAAAACACTTCTGCGTGTACCGCCGTGCATGCACCGTCTGCCTAA
This sequence comes from Rhodopirellula sp. JB055, assembly GCF_043100905.1. Taxonomy (NCBI): domain Bacteria; kingdom Pseudomonadati; phylum Planctomycetota; class Planctomycetia; order Pirellulales; family Pirellulaceae; genus Rhodopirellula; species Rhodopirellula sp. JB055. The sequence continues at coordinate 8,904 of NZ_JBICHO010000363.1, forward strand.
CCAAACCCATGCCGGCTACTGCCGTTCGGTCCCGACTACTGCACAAAGACCCCCGTCCTTTCTGGGGCCGAGCGAAGAAGAAGCGTCCAACTGAAATGATGGCATTAGCTTCCAGTCTGTGATTGCGAGGAACACAGGTGGAAACCTATGCCACGTCTTTTCTTCTCGGTTATGTTGCGGGAAGAGGTTGGTCGGAAGGTTTTTGTTCCGTTTGTTTTTGCGCGCCCCAATAGGACAATGAATCAACCTATGCTTCTGCCAACCAAATTCTTCCTACCAGCCCGCTCCTTCGTTCACCTTGCAGTCTACTGATGTCTCAATCGCCAATCGTCGATCCGATACAAGCCCAGGCTCCGATCCAACCCCAACCCGCGTACACCGAACCCAAGAGGTCTAACACGGGCTGTATCCTGCTTGGTTTGGGTGGTGGTTGCCTGGTCGCCTTGTTGGTTTGCGGCGGTCTGATTGGAACCGGGATCTTCGGTGTCTTTGCGATGATCAAATCGAGTGAGCCCTACACCGAGTCTCTCGCCAGAGCCCAATCCAACGTCGAATTGCAGTCCGTGATCGGCGATCCGATCGAGGCCTCCGCACTCGTTCAAGGAAACATCAATCTCAACAATGATGATGGCGAAGCGGATTTAAATTATTCAGTCAGCGGACCAAACGGATCAGCGACGGTTCACGTGATCGGAACGAAAGCCGATGGAAGTTGGGACTACAGCAGAATGGACGCCACCACCGCAGACGGGACGACGATCGACTTATTGGTCGATTAGCACTTCAGTTCAACGTGGCGTTCGGATTGAATCGTAGTGGATGACGCAAGAAATCCCCTTGCGTGATTTGTGAATGGAGGACTCGTCGCCTCGTCCACTACCAACCGCGCTTCGCAAGGCGGCGCAGGATCGGCTGATGGGGACTTGGTTGAACTTGCATTGCCGGGCGATGCTTCTCCTTGCGGATGTCGGTGGGCTTTGCAAGTTGGCGTTTTGTGATTCAAAGTCTGGGAGAGACTTCGCTACGTGTGGGAGGCTGGCTCGTCTACTTTGGCCACTAAACCTAGGTCGGCCAACACGACGTAGGCAGCGGGGAGGGCGATCAGCACGAGGACCGTGGATGCCAGCAGGCCGAAGCACACGCTGACGGCCAGCGGGATCAACACCTGAGATTGGCGGCTGGTTTCGAACAACAGCGGAGTTAGGCCGGCGATCGTTGTGGCCGACGTCAGCAAGATCGCGCGGAAGCGAAGCCGACTGGCTTGTCGTGCCGATTCAATCACGTCTGTTCCCTCGGTGCGTTCTTGTTTCAAAAACAACACCAGTAGAATCGAATCGTTCACGACCACGCCGGCCAGCGACACAAAACCCAACACGCTGGGGATCGATAGCGAGTTGCCCGTGATCAGGTGTCCCCAAATCACGCCGATCAACGCCATCGGGATCGCTGCCATCACGATCAACGGTTCCGCCCAGCTTTCAAACTGATAGCTCAAAATCGCAAACACACCGATCAATCCCAGCACGAACGCTTGCAACATGGAGCTCCCCGTTTCGGCTGACTCTTGCGATTCACCTTCGATCTGAACGCGAACGTTGGGATGTTGCTTTTCAATTTCGGGGATCGCCTCGCGACGAAACAAACCCATCAGCGCCGCCGTGTTGGCCACTCGCGTGTCGACTTCGCCGATCAACGTCACGGTGCGACGACCGTTCAGCCTCGCGATCCGAGACCAGCCCGTGGTGACGTCCACTTTGGCTACCGCCGACAACGGCACATGACTGCCATCGGCCAAGACCACATGAAAGTCAGCAAAGTCCGCCAGGCTGTCTCGGTCCGACGTTTTCAAACGCGCTTCGATTTCATAAGCCTCCGTGCCGACTTGGATTTCATCGGCGACCGTGCCTTGGAACGCCGCGCGAACTTGGTCGGCGATCGTGGTCACATCCAACCCAAGCCCCACGGCGCCCTCATCCAAACGGATGCGATATTCCTGTTTGCCCGGACGCAAATCATCGGTCAAGTTGTAAACGCCTTGGTACTGGTCAAAGAACGCCAAGCCCTGTTGCGCGGCCGCTTTGGCGTCGTGAAGACTGTCGCTTTGAAAGCGGATTTCGATCGGTCGCCCCGCTGGTCCAAACGCCGCTTCGCCGTACGTGACACTGATCGCATCTGGTAGGTTACCGACCTCTTCACGCCACGCCTGAACCACCGCGTCGATCCGAGTTGATCGGTTTTCGGGGCTCAACAAATCGGCCGTGATGGTTGCCACGTGCGAACCCGATTCGAACGCGTCTGCGTTGGTTCCGAATTGCACCTGAACGGTTTCAACCAGTTCGCGACCGTCGGGTTGGTCCGGCGTGAATTCTTTGTTGACTTCTTCCAGTCCAGTCGTGATTCGCTGGACGATCTTTTCGGTCCGCTCGATCGGCGTGCCTTGAGGCAACAAGATGCGGGCTTCGACAATTTCGCCTTCGGTCGTGGGAAAGCCTTGAAAGGGAACAATGCCGCTGACGACCAACGCCAACGATGCCACGAACAAGCCAGCCAGGCTTCCCAAAAACAAGTAACGCCAACGGATCGCCCCATCGACGCACCGCCCCATCACCGATTCACGCAGCCAGTCCAACACGGCGTCGATCGCTCCACGCATTCGGCCGGACCTTTCCAAGCCCGAATGTCCCAGCGAGTGACCAAGG
>NZ_JBICHO010000364.1:0-21028 GCF_043100905.1 Rhodopirellula sp. JB055
TGGTGGGGGGGCCCGGGCCCCCTCGCCCGCCTTGGCCCCCCCTGCCCCGCCCCCCCCCCCCCCCCCACTACGCTGGGAATAAGTCGTGACAGACCACTCGTTTCAGGGCGCTGTTTGTGGCACGCGAAGCTTGTCCGGGTAGTCCAAGAGGAGCTGTTTGATCATCAGGCTGGGCAGACCGGCGGGGACAAAGTGGTCGAACGCGTGATTCACGATTCGCTCGTTGTCCGCGTCGGTGACAGATTTCATGTAAGTCGCGACGTTGCCGTCCACATTGCGATCGACGTCGATTGCTTGCGGGGGCTGATCGGCGTCGAAGGACAGGTCATCCAGGTCGATCCAGCGCTGTTTGGGCGACGTCTGAGTTCGGAAATGGATCCGACGCTCTTCGGGCTGGTAGACCAAGTTCCACTGGGTCAGGCGGCCTTGCGCCAGCACCATCAAGCAGCGATTGGCGTAATCGATGGGAGCCTGTTGTTCGTCCAGTCGGCTCGCTGTCTCGACGAAGCGAACACCCTGGCTGTAGCGGTATGGGTTCGTGCGGTTGGGTTGGGAATCTTCCCACGATGAGTTCGCTAGGACACAGGATCGAGTCATGGGTGTGCCGTCTTCCAAACGGTATTCCTCGCCATGCCGCACCACGGCTTTGCCATCGAGGAATTCAACCACCGCGACATCGCCCGTCGCATCGGTGACGAAGTAATGAACCGTTTCAACCGTTGGCAGCATCGGGATTGGCACGACCGACGAAAGACTGTCGACCACCTCCGCGACGTTTTCGGCGGTGTCGAGTTGGTACTGAACCCACTGGATCGCGTTGACCGCCGTGAGTTTGGGATCCGCTTCCACGTCGGCAGGATTGGGAAACTTGGCCCCTGGCAAATGCAGCAAGTCGACCGTCAGGCCTTTTTCGTTCATCCCTGCAAACGGAATTTCGCGGCCGAATTGGCAAAACGAAACGCTCCCGTACTTCGAAACCCACGTGGCAGGTTTGATGGGCGCCAGCGACGTTTTTTCGATCCCGCGAAGATTGGTGATCACGAGTGCTTCGCCAAACGGCCAGTCATGGTTGCGCGCGTTGACCAGTTGCCCGTGAATGTTCATTCGCATCACCGTGCAGGCGACGGCGGGGTGGACCGACATCGTCAAAATTCCCGTCACCGCAACCACGGCGATCAGTCCCAATTCGGCGAGCGAGTGAAACGGATTGACCGGACGGCATTTGTGTCGCGAGCACATATCGGTGGACTCCGGCGGTAAATGGGATGAAGAGAGCGAACGCGAGGTCCGAGTGGTCCGCGAGTTCATCGTAGCAAACATGTCGAGCGAAGTCGGGCGTTTTTCGCGGCATGGAAACGCGGGTTGGTTCCGTGAAACGCCACTCGCGTGAAACTGCTGGTCGGCCGCAATCGTGTCCTAACCGGCAAAGTTTGCCAAAACGGCTCAACCGTCACGATCGTCCCATCCGATACCAGTTCACGTGGCACCTGGTGATGCGCGAGGTGGTGTGTGGACAACACACGCCGGGACGCAGCCAAGTCACTTCGATTCGCGACAACCTCCCGACGATTGAATCCAAGCGAACTACCCCATGAACTCTTTGATCTGGCGCCGACTTTCCCAGTTAGCGAAATACTGTGTGGTCCTTGTTGCGTGCCTGGCGTGCTCGCCATTGGCTGCTCAGGTCCGTGTCAAGAAACCGGACCGCGGGACTTACCAAGCACCCACCCGCGGCGGTGAGTCGGCGTTGACCAGCGATTGGGAACAGGTTCCCGAAACGGGCTCGGAACTCAGCCGCATTCAAATCAACGAAGTCGTTTACGATGACGAGGAAACCGGTTCGCAAACGGACGGCTTGCAGGTCCTGGAAGAACCCGGTGGACTGAAGTTGCGAACGCTCGGTGAAGTGGCGGGTTCCAATTCTCGATCTTCCAGCAACCAATCGGCTAATGCACAGATCGTGCGTCCCGTTTCGGCGATGTCCGTTCATCAAGAGGCCAATCCAGGCAACGTTCCGATGGGACAAGCGCGGATCATTCGGTCCACAGGCTCGAGTCGCGAGGGACGTGTACTGCGCAAGACTTCTGGCACGGTCACGGTGATGGAACACCCAACGTTTTCGGGCGAAACCATTGTCGGATCCGGCACGCCGATGAGCATGCATGGGCCCGGCTGCGGAATTGAAGGATGTGGTTGTGGTTTCGAAGTCGGCTGCGGTTTGGAAGGTCCCGGTTGCGGATTGGAATCGTACGGTTGCGACAGTTGCGGCTATGGCGGATGCGACGGAATGTGCGGGCCTGCCTGTGGGCCTGGCGGAGCGATCTGCGTCGATCCGGATCGTTGGTTCGGTTCGGCTGAATTGCTGATCATGTTCCGAAAAGGCGATCGTTTGCCTCCGTTGGTCACCACGGACACCGCCCCGAACACTGGTTCATTGGACACGGGGACCGTCGTGGCCGGTGGTGATTCGGTCTTGAAAGACGCTGCCGCTGGTGGGCGTTTGACGTTGGGATTGTGGTTGGACCGCCATCAATGCCGCAGCCTGGTTTTCCGTGGCTGGGTCGCTGGCGATGAAAACTACAGCTATGGCGCGGATCAACGAAACTTTGACGTGCTTGCGATTCCGTTTTTCAACGTCGCAACTGGCGAAGAAGATTCCAATGTGCTTGTGTTCCCGAACGACCCGGCCGATCCCGCGATCAACGGTCGCTTTGGTGCGGTCGGTGTCGATGCCTACAGCGAACTGTACGGTGGTGACATCTCGGTCCGTCAGTTTTGGCGAGGCGGTTTGGGAACCACGTTCGACATCCTGTACGGCTACCAATACATGCGGTTGTCGGAAGGTTTGAATATCAATTCCAGTTCAACATTGACCGAGGGAACCGACGCGGGCAATTACATCTCAATTCGTGATTCCTTTGAAGCGACCAGCGAATTCCACGGAGCCCAGTTTGGTCTGGCAGGACGCTACCGCGAAGGTTGTTGGAGTTTCAACTGGTTGGCCAAGGCCGCGTTTGGGAACGTTCGTCGCACGGCGGATCGCCAAGGCAGCACCACGGTTGGACCGCCTGACACCGCACAAGAGGGCGGGTTGTTCGTCGACGCGGACACCAACGAGGGGACCGTTACCAGCGACACGTTTGGCTGGGTTCCTGAACTGGACGTCAACTTGGGCTGGCATCGATTCGACCACTGGGATGTCACGGTCGGTTACCACCTGATGGCGATGACGAACGCTGTCCAAGTCTCGGACATCTTCGATCGGAACATCAACGACACCAACAACGTCCTGCCCTCCAACGCGATGGGAGACGGCACGTTTTACGTGCAAGGGATCCACTTTGGGCTGAGCTATACCCACTGAGTGGGTAGACAGGAGTCGTTCAGCCTCATCCCACGTAGGCGAGTCTCTCCGAGACTCGCAATTCTCAGCGTCTCAGAGGGACGCTGCTACGTGGTGTCACCGAATGAAATTTTGTCGGTCGGACGTCGCACGACACCCGCGATGGTCGCCCCGAAAATTCTGTCTGGCCAAAACGACCCTCGTCTGAGCGCACGGCATCCCGGTTTTTTGGGGCCAGGACGACCCGCCCGCCCCAAATTTGCCGACTCGACCAGCGGCAATTAAGATGTGGAGCAACTTTCTCGATTCGCTCCACGACCCCCACTTTCCCGGCTGACCTGTCTCCCATGATCTATTTCATTTGCTGGGTCGTTTTCTTGCTCACGATGATTCTGGCAGTGGTTGTGGTCGGATTGAAAAACCGCAAGCCGCGACCGGTTGCCGCAATGCCGGAAGGCGATGAAGAAGTGATGGCGGACGCCGAAGACGTCGAAATGGTCGACGGAGATGAATTCGCGGCGGTTCCTGCCGAGGGCGATGATTTTGGCGGAGGGGAGTTTGTTGCCGAGGGCGGTGATGATTTCGCTGCGTTTGAAGACGAATTCAAATGATCGGCCGATTCGGAGTTGCCTCTCGCTGAAACTGTCGGGTGATGACCTGAGGGCTCTCGCTAGCCATTGGAATCCTGGTTCTCGACTGAGAAAGTTTTCGCCTTGAAACATCGAAGCACCCGCGACGTCGTGGAGGATCTGCGCGCCGGAGGTCGACTGATCACGATCGATGACGAGGTCGACCCGAATCTGGAAATGGCCGAGATCCAACGTCGCGTTTACTTGCGCGGCGGTCCAGCGGTGTTGTTCACCAATGTCCGCGGATGCCAATTCCCGATGGCGTCGAATCTTTTCGCCTCGCTTGACCAAGCCCGCTACCTTTTTCGCGACACGCTCGAACGTGTGCGACGATTGATCGTAGTCAAACTCGATCCGTCCGCACTTCCCAAAAGTCCGCTGCGATACGCGGGCGTGCCGATGACGGCGCTGACAATGCTGCCGCGGTTCACTCGAAGCGGTCCGGTCCAAGCGAACCGGTGTCGGCTCAGTGAGTTGCCAGCGCTGAAGTCTTGGCCGATGGACGGCGGGTCGTTTGTGACCTTGCCGCAAGTCCTCTCGGCGGACCCGACCGCGCCTGAGAACCTGATGCGAGTCAACTTGGGCATGTACCGCGTCCAGCTCGCGGGCAACGACTATCACCCGGAAAACCAAGTCGGGCTGCACTATCAAATTCACCGCGGCATCGGAGTGCACCACCGCGCCGCGATGGATCGCAACGAATCGTTGCCAGTCGCGATCACCGTTGGCGGTTCACCGGCGATGAGTTTGGCTGCGGTGATGCCGCTTCCAGAAGGCCTGACCGAGTTGACGTTTGCCGGTGCACTTTCAGGTCGACGTGTTCGGATGATTCGTGGATCGCACGCGCCGGTATACGCCGATGCCGATTTCGCGATCGTGGGGACGGTCGATCCGACCGCGACGATGCCCGAAGGACCGTTCGGCGATCACTTGGGTTACTACTCGCTCCAGCATCCGTTCCCATTCATGAAGGTCGAACAGGTCTGGCATCGCAAAGATGCGATTTGGCCGTTCACCGTCGTCGGCCGACCGCCTCAGGAAGACACAACGTTCGGCCAGTTGATTCATGAATTGACCGACCCGATCATTCCAACGGTGATCCCTGGCGTGAAAGCGGTTCACGCGGTTGATGCGGCGGGCGTGCATCCGTTGCTGTTGGCGATCGGCAGTGAACGCTACATGCCGTATCTGAAAGCGAAGGAACCGCAGGAGTTGCTGACTCAGGCAAACGCGATTTTGGGCAACGGGCAATTGTCGCTGGCCAAGTACCTTTGGATCACCGATGACCCCGATGATTCGCTGAAGATTCATGACATCGGGGCGTTCATGCAGCACATCCTTTGCCGCGTGGATTGGCGTCGGGATTTGCATTTTCAAACCAAGACCACGATCGACACGCTCGACTACAGCGGCACGGGATTGAACCAAGGGTCCAAGGTCGTTGTCGCAGCAACGGGACAACCCATTCGAGAACTCGCGACAGAGATTCCTGCGAGCTTGAGTCTGCCTGATGGCATGTCCGAACCAAAGTTGGTGATGCCGGGCGTGATTGCGATCTCGGCGGGGAAATTTACCGGGGATGAATCACGGCAAGATGTCAAGCGTTTGGCAGACCGTCTGGAAAACCAAACCGATTTGTCCGGCGTGCCAATGATCACGCTGTGCGACGATTCCGAATTCGCGGCTGCGACGTTGAACAATTGGTTGTGGTTGACGTTCACTCGCAGCAACCCGGCGATGGATATTGACGGTGTCGGTGTCCAAGTTGTGGCCAAGCATTGGGGCTGTCGCGGACCATTGATCATCGATGCGAGAGTCAAGCCGCATCATGCTCCGCCGCTGGTCGAAGACGCCGATGTGACTGCCAAGGTCGACGCAAGAGCGACTCGCGGCGACGAACTAGCCAAGTACTTGTGAGCTGAAACGTTGGATAGGATTCCGTCCTGTCATTCCGTCGACGACAGGCTGGAAGTGTATTCCACTGGCTAACGCCCAATGGTACTTACTTCACCAATTGACCTTCCCTGGAGAAGGGGGAAGGAAGTGTCATTCGGCTCACGCCGTGGTTAGCGCGGCGACGTGTGATTGGCCGCGAGCTTTCTTCGCAGGTCACGCACTCGATCTTGAATGATCAGCGGCAGTTTGCTTCGCAGCTGATTGCGGCCGCCGAACCAATCGACTGGTTCATGCACCACAAACCGGGCTTGCACGATGGTGCCCTCGGAATCCGTGCCTGCGATCTCAGCCGGCAAGCGTGTCGCCGTGATCAGGCCGCCGAGACCTTGGTATGGCTTCGCTTCACCCGTGGTTTCTTGGCCCAGATCATTGCGCCCGATGGGGCTCCATGAGTTTTCAAACCGAGGATCCAGTTGCCAAGCGACGGTCACGACATCATCGGACGCTCCCTCGATTTGACGATGCGTTTCGGCGTGGAACACTCCCTCGACCAGGACTCGATCGAGCAATGGAAAACGGATTCTGCCGAACGATTCATTTTCGGCGTTGGCGTGGATGCCAAGCTGGGTGAGTTCCTCGGCACTGACTTGACTCGCCGCACCAGAGGAGTCTGGTTCGTCCTCTTTCGAGTCATTCTGCAGCAATGATTTCAGCGCATCTGAATCCTGCACCAAGTCGAGTGATGCGTGAACGACAAAGGTGACGTCCAGCAAATGCCCGATGCGCTTCCCATCGGAATTGGAGATCGATTCCATGTCGATGGCGATGGGAGCGACCGCCGAGTTGCGGACGAAACGCCGGATACCTCCGGCACGCGCCAACTTTTGCAGTTGCTTTTCGACTTCCGGTGCGGCGACCGGTTCACCGGAGGGATCCAGGAATGTCGGGGCGGGGATCGGTGCCGTGACGTTGTCGGTCAGGGCAATGCCCTGGTCCAGCATCTGATTGAACAGCGCGTTGCCGTCGTCGGCTAACACCGATCCAGCCTGCATGAGTACCATGTGTGCCAAGGTCAACATGAAGAATCGCTGGCGGTGTTGTGGCGACCGTCTGTCGCGAATCGGGTGCAGGCGATCAAGCATTTTTGAGGATCGGTTTCAAGACGCGTGCCGGTTCGACTCCCGTGAGTCTGACATCGAGACCTTGGTACTTGGCGGACAACTTCATGTGATCCAGTCCGCAGGTGTGCAGCATCGTCGCATGCAAATCGCGAACGTGGGTCTCCTCGCCGTCTTTTAGATATCGGTAACCGAGTTCATCGGAGTTGCCGTATGAGATCCCGCCTTTGACGCCGCCACCGGCCATCCACAACGAAAACGCGTTGATGTGGTGATCGCGACCGGAGCCTTGTTTCATCGGAGTGCGACCGAATTCACCACCCCAAATGACCAAGGTTTCGTCCAACATCCCGCGGCGTTTGAGGTCTTGAACCAATGCCGCGGAGGCTTGGTCGACCGCTTTGGCGCTGTCTTTCATGCCGGCTTCTAAGTTGCTGTGGTGATCCCACGCACGATGGTAGAGCTGGATGAATCGGACGCCACGTTCGGCCAATCGGCGAGCCATCAGGCAGTTGCTGGCGAAGGATCCGTCGCCCGGTTTGGTGACCCCGTACAGGTCCAAAGTTTCTTGGGTTTCATCCGACATGTCGGCCAGTTCCGGCACTGACGTTTGCATGCGAAACGCCATTTCGTACTGGCTAATCCGAGTCGCGATTTCGGAATCGCCCCGGTCGGCCAACAAGTCTTGGTTGAACGCGTTGACCGCTTCGATGGTGGCTCGCTGAGTCGTGTCCGTGATGCCGCCGGGTGGGCGAACGTAATGAACCGCATCGCCCTTGGATTGAAACTGAACGCCTTGGAAACGGCTGGGCAGAAAACCTGCTTTCCACTGACGTGCCGATACCGGTTGGGCTCCGTAGCGACCTTGGCTGGTGAAAACGATGAACCCCGGCAACGATTCCGTTTCGGCACCCAAACCATACAGCAGCCATGAGCCCATGCTCGGTCGGCCTTTTTGGATCGAGCCCGTGTTCATGAACGCGTGAGCTGGGTCGTGATTGATCTGCTCAGTGTGCATCGAACGAATGATGCACAGGTCATCGGCGACCGATCCGATGTTGGGAAACAGCTCGCTGATTTCCAGACCGGATTGGCCCCATTTTTTGAATTTGCAAAACGAACCGCGAGCGATCAACTTCGAACCTTGAAGCTGAGCCAATTGTTGCCCATCGGTCATCGACGCCGGGAATGGTTGGTCGTTGATCTTGTCCAGTTCAGGTTTCGGGTCCAGCGATTCCATGTGGCTGGGACCACCAGCCATGCAAAGGTGAATGACCGTTTTTGCGGTGCCGGGAAAGTGCGGCTGAGGCGAATGGGTTTGGCTGGCTTGGCTTTCACGTGCGAGCAAGGAACCAAACGCGGCCATCCCGACGCTGTAGGTGCCGCGTTTGAGAAAGCTGCGCCGCTCGATGGAGGGAAATGAATTCATGATGTAATTCCAGCGTGACTCAATAGCGGGTGATGGTTTCGTGCAGGTTCAAAACGATGCGAGCAGTCGCGGTCCAAGCCGCCCACTCAGCGCGATCGGCTGGCGACAAAGATTCGTCATGGCGGTCGGCGGATTGGCCGACGCTGGTCAAATCCACCGACAAGCCTTCGTCCGCGAGGAACAATTCGCGTTGCTGGTCCAGGAAGACTGACAAACGTTCGATCTCTTCGCTGGTCGCTTCACGTTGCAGCGACCGACGAATCATCGTTCGCAACCGATTTTCATCGGACTCGGATTGTTCGGTCATGCTCCACGCCAATTCGCTGGCCGCTTCAATGAAGGTTGGGTCGTTGAGCAACGTCAAGGCTTGCTGTGGCGTGTTCGCGTTGGCCCGAATCGCGACGCAGTCTTCACGACTGGGGGCGTCGAAGTTGGCCAGCATCGGATGCAAGAACGTTCGCTGCCAGTGCATGTAGATGCCGCGACGATATTGGTTGTCTCCGGCCGTGGAACGATAGCTGCGATTGGGGAATTGCAGGTTCGAATAGTAGCCGCCGGGTTGGTAAGGTTTGATCGAAGGACCACCGATCTCCAGGTTCAGCAACCCTGAAACGGCAAGGGCATTGTCGCGAATGATCTCGGCTTCCAAGCGTCGTGGTGGGTGATAGGCCAGCAGACGATTCTCAGGATCCATCTCCGACAATTCTGGACGAACGCGACTGTCCTGTTGGTAGGTTTGGCTGGTCAGAATCAATCGAGTCAAGTGACGCAGGTCCCACCCCGAATCAATCAATTCCGTTGCGAGGTAGTCCAGCAATTCTGGGTGCGACGGGGGATCGCCTTGAGCCCCCAGGTCATCGACGGCAGCGGTCAGACCAACGCCGAAGAATTGTTTCCACAATCGGTTCGCCACGACACGTGCTGTCAACGGATTTTCGCGGTGCACGATCCAGCGAGCCAGGTCCAAACGAGTCAGACGTTTCGCGGTTTCTTCACCGGAGGCAGCGATGCCGAAGTCGCCCAAAAACTCAGGCGTGGCAGGCTGGACGATTTCTCCGGTTTTGTCTTGCCAGTTGCCGCGAGGCAGAACACGCATTTCCATCGGTTCGGTGGTCTGCGTGATCATCGTCCATGTTCGGCCATCGCGACAGGCGAGGTAGCGGTCACGCCAATGGTTCTTGGCACCGGCATCTTGGGCTTGATGCGGATTGGACATCATCCAGCTCAACAATGCGTTGGGTTGGCTGACAGAGTCACAAATCTGGATCGCTTCGAGTTCGGCTGGGGCAAACGGTCGCAACCGGATTAACGGTGAGGTTTCGAAAGTCACGTCGGTGCCGGCGGGCAAACCTTTGATCTCTGCGATCAGCGATTGACCGTCCGTCAGTTGCAAAGGAGCCGACAATTCGAACACGGCCTGCATGGGATCATCGGCGTGCTTGGACAGGTCGATCATGAACTGATGAGGACGCTGCTTGATCGCGTGCCCGGCGGCATCGGTCGCGGGAACGGTCCATCGCGAGGCCACGTTTTGCTGAGCGACGGTGTTTGCGAACGGCGGCAACCAGCGGTTGGCTCGGGCGAGTGACACGGAAACGCCGGTGCGTTTCAGTTTCTTCTCGGCCTCTTTGTTCTCCGCAGAATCGTCTGCCGGAGCCTTTTCCATTTCCTCGATGTAGAAGCGGACTTCCACATTCGCCGGCGATTGGTTGGCCTTGGTTGGCAAGTTGACTCGGATGGACTGAGTTGCCAGCGATCCGGTCGAAATCGAATTCGCGTCGAGTTGCCAGCCTCGTAGCTTTTTGTCGGCTGGTTGCACGTCGGTTGTTGGAACAGGTTGCCAACCGCCTGGGTGTTCGCTGAGCCAACGATTCACGTTCGTCAGCCACTTGTCCGCGGACGCTTTTCGATCGTCCGACAAGGACTGATGTTGCGAGCGAGCCAATTCGATGAGTTGTTGTTTCGCTTGAGTTTGTTCTCGCAACAACGCGTCGCTGGTGACTTCGATTTCCGGTGGGAATGGGAAGTTGTTGTTGTAACCCTTCAGGTCGGGGTTCGGTGTGTAGCCGTAGTCACTGTAGACGCCCCACTGTTCGATGTCGGCAAAGAATGCACCGAGCGAATAAAAATCTTTTGCCGTGAAAGGATCGAATTTATGGTCATGGCATTCGGCGCATCCTGTGGTCAGCCCCATCCAAGCCATGCCGACGGTTCGAACCCGGTCGCTGGCGTACTTGGATAAGTACTCGCCGGGTTGCGCCCCGCCTTCGCGAGTCATCATGTTCAGTCGATTGAACCCGGATGCGATCAAATCATCGGTGTTGGGATTGGGCAGCAGATCGCCGGCAAGCTGTTTGATGGTGAACTCATCAAACGGCATGTTGTTTTGGAACGCTTCGATCACCCAATCGCGGTAGGGGAAAATGTGTTGGGTTTGGTCGCCGTGGTAGCCAACCGTGTCCGCGAATCGAACAACGTCCAACCAAAACGCGGCCATGCGTTCCCCGTGGTGAGGGTTCGCGAATAGTTCATCCAGTTTCTGGTCGATCCAAGTGGATTGAGCGTCCGCGGGAGATTGGGCGGGATGAACACGCTGAAAGAAGTCCTGCGTTTCCTCCCAAGTCGGCGGCAAACCGACCAAGTCCAAATGCATCCGTCGTAGCAATCGGTCCGCGCGGGCGGGCGGCGACAGATCGTGTCCCTTCGCGAGCAGTTTGGCGCGGATGAAGGCATCAATTGGGTGGACCGATTCCGAATCCACGGTCTCGTCGAACTGACTCAGGTCGGGGATGTTTGGTCGTTGAATGGGGCCAAAGGACCAGTGTTCTTCGTACGGAGCTCCCTGTGCGATCCAGTCCTTCAGCAATTGCTTTTGCTTCTCGGTCAGCGTCTTGTGTGAATCCGGCGGCGGCATCAATAGATCTGGGTCGTCGTGGTCGATTCGGACGACCAGTTCGCTGCTTTCGACGTCCTCAGGAACAATCGCGGAGTAGTCGATCGCATCTTCGCGAACGTCCATTCGCAAACCGGCTTGGCGGTTGTGCTCGTCCGGTCCGTGGCAGAAGTAGCAGTTTTCCGAAAGGATCGGCCGGATGTCCTGGTTGAACGAGATCTCAGCTTCATCGGCATGAGCGGTGAGCCAACCGGGGACGCCAAAGCCAAGCAAACAAAACGTCGTCCACCGCAAAAAATTCATGGGAAGCAATCGAGAACGCATGAAGGGCAAAACCACAGCAGAAAGGTGGGAGGGGAGGGTGGCAGGCGGGAAACTCATTGTAACAGATCGACGCCAGATCTTTCGAAACACTTCGGTGATTGGCGGGCTTCCATAAGATCTTTTTACCCGCAATTTGCCGCGTGAAACTCAATAGACTCTATGGAGTGCCTGCGTCCCGGCGGGCTCGTGCGAAGGCCGGTGAATCGGCGATTGATCTGGCAATGTGGAATTTGACGGTTGTACTAAATAGTTGTCCTCGAGATGCCGATGATGACGAGGATTCCAGTTGTTACATCCATCGATCAGCCGCGTGGGCCGAGTTTTATGATTCTGTTTTCGATCAAGCTGCTCAGCAGTCTTCGCAAGGCGATCGCGGGGAGGAAGTACCCCTCTCAGCTCGCTTGGGGATTGTCGTTTGGCCTTCTCATCGGACTGATCCCGCACGGCAACTTGCTGGCGGTCGCATTGGTGTTTGGTGTTTTGATGTTGCGTGTCAATCACGCGATGGTTGCTTTGACCGCGATTGGCGTGACCATGGTGGCGCCTCGTTTGGATCCGATGTCCGAGCAACTGGCAGAGTGGCTCTTCGCACAAGAAGGCGTGTCGGAAATCATGGCGCGTGCTTGGGATCTGCCCTTGGTGCCTTGGACGGATTTGAACAACACGGTCGTGATGGGAAGCTTCCTGATTGGGTTGGCCTCACTTGTGCCGAGCTTCGCGGTTTCGTACCCGTTCTTCAAAGCGATCTCTGGCGGCGGAACCGACGACGAGGACCTCGAAGACGAGTTGCTCGTGACTCCGGTTCGCAAGCGTCGGTCGACTGAACCGTCCGAACTGCAGAGCGTGGATGCTCCGCACACGCAGACTCGTCAACCGCACTTCACACCTGACCACGCAAATGCATCCGGCGGTGACGATGCGGTCGAAGCGAATTCGGGACGCGTGTTTGATTTCCGTCGTGTCGATGACGCGGAGCCTGTGCTCGCCAAAATCGCAGCCGGTCGCCAGGAAACCGCGAGTTCGAATCAAACCGTCGCGGTGAAAGACGAGTCGGCTTCGGAAGCTTCCTCCAAGAAACACACCACCCACATCGAAGTGCTGGATGCGGATTCCGCCGGCCAGACCGCTTCGACAACGAACACAACGGCTTCGGTGTCCGGCGGATCACGCCAGCCCGAGCCCGTTACGAACGACGACCAACACAAGATCGATGAAGCGCTTAGTTATTTGCTTCGTCAATTGCGCGATTCGCAAGACAAGGATGTAGCATGATTCGTTGGAGATTCTTACTGACACGGCTTATCGTTGTCGCAACCATTTTGATGCTGCTGTTTTGGGGCCTTGGCCCGATGGCCAGCTACATCACGGTCCGTGGATTGGAAGCCTCGACGGGAGCCCGCGCCGATATTGGTGCGACTCGCGTGGGATTGTTTCCACCGCAGATCCAGTTCGATTCAGTGCACGTCGCTGATCCGCGTGATGACAAGGAATTCCGAAACGCGTTTCAAGCGGACTCGGTGAACTTGGTCATCGACGGCGATGCTTTGTTGCGTCGACGTTGGGTGATTCGTCAAGGCAGCATTGCTGGTTTGCAAATCGGTACCACGCGTGAAACCAGTGGTCACCTGGAAGAAACGCTAGACGATACCGACACGTCCGGTCCATCGATGATCGGAAGTCTGCTGTCGTCGGCGACCGATGGACTGAGCGATCGCGCCGAATCACTCGGCAAGGACCTCGAGACCGTTCGCACGGGCGAAGAGATTCGTCTTCGCTGGAAGAACGAGTACGAACGATTGGTGCAACAAACCAAGGAACTCGAACAGCGCGTCGAAACGATTCGCGAAGCTGCAAGCGGTATCGACAATCCATTGCGGGATTGGCCCGAGTTGCAACGCACGCTGGCGGAATCCGAAGCCGCTCGAGAGCAGTTGATCTCGTTGCGAAACGCGATGAACGCCATGCCCGATCAAATGAAAGCGGACCTCGCTCGTTTGGAAAGTGCCAAACAAGCTGACCTCGACAAGGTCGACGCGTTTGTGCCTGGCGATCTGAGTGAATCGAAGAACTTCGGCGTTGATTTGGTCAGTGCTGAAATTCGGCGTTCACTCAATCAGCTTCGAGACTATCTCGACAGCGGTCGCACGCTGGCCAATTACACGGTCGTCGCACCCGACACCGAACGGATTCGCGGCGAAGACTATGATTTCTTGGGACGCAATCGTCGGCCTGAGTTGATGATCCGTCACTGCGACGTCAGTGGGACGATGCGTGCTGACGGCAAGGTTTTCACGCTGACTGGCGTGGTCGAGAACATGACGCCAACACCGGAACTGTTGGCCGATCCGACTCGTGCACGCTTGCGTTTGGAAGGTCCTGAAACCGTTGACGTCGACTACATTCGTGATCGTCGACAAGGCGAACAACTCGATCGCTTGACACTGCACTGGCCACAGATGAATGCCGATCCGATCCACTTGGGACGCGGCAAGGACGTGGGAATTGCGATCGCCGGTGGCGTTCGTGAAGTTTGGGTGCAATTGAGCAGTCGCGGGGAACAGCTTGAGGGCCGCTTGGTCAGCAAGCAGACCGGCGTCAACATGCGTTTGGACGTCCAAGGCGATGCGGGAACTTCCGCCGCTGCGATTCAGATGAACCAATCGCTTGCCAACGTGGACCAAGTCGAGATCGACGCTGAGTTCAACGGAACTTGGGAAGACATCGATTTGAAGTTGAACACGAACCTGGGAACCGTCTTCAACGAAGCGGTGAACACGGCGATCGCTAGCCAAATGGAAGCGTCCAAGGCCAAGGTCGCTGCCAAGGTCAACGAAGCTCATCGCGAACAAATGTTGGAACTGAACGAGTGGATGCTTGCTCAGCAGAACCAGGCTCAATCGCTGTTGGCCAAAGCTGACAAATCAGTGGAAGACCTCAGCCGAAAGATCCTGAGCGAAATCAATGGAGCGGACCAGTATCTCGGCAAGCTCAAGACCGCGTTTGGATCCAGTTTGCGTTGAGTTCGATTGAGAACGTCGGTCGGCTCCGATGATGGCATTGGAGTCGACACGCTGGGTGACGATCATGCGTCGAGCATGATCGTGATGACAAAGGTCGGAGGTGGGTGCACGAGTCAATCGTGCGTCGACCTCCGGCCTTTTTTGATGGTGGTATGACGAAGGATGAACTGGCGGATTTCTTCGTGTAAACACGCTCAAGTCTATAGTTTTGAGCGTGTTTTCTTTGAGGGTGGGTGCGTTGGCATCGGCGGCAGCACGAGGTTACACTCGCTGCATCTTGTCGCCCTGGAACCAATCCCCACCATTCAACCCCAAGAACTGCCAAGATGCTGCCTCGCCGACGTTTAGGCCAAACGGACATGGAACTCACGACGCTCTCTTTTGGGGCGTCTTCGATCGGACAAGAGTTCCGAAGCGTTGATTTGGGAGAGAGTTTGCAAGCCGTTCGAGTTGCTCTCGAAAGCGGCATGAACTTCATCGACACCGCCGCGTTTTATGGGCGCGGAATGAGCGAAATGATGCTCGGCCGAGTCTTGCCTGATTTTCCTCGCGATCAGTATTACTTGGGCACCAAACTCGGTCGCTACACCGGCCAGCATTTTGATTTCAGCGCCCGGCGTGTCACCGAGAGCATCGACACTTCGCTCGAACGGATGAAGGTCGATCATCTCGATATCGTGCTTTGTCACGATTTGGAATTCGTCGAGATGTCGCAGATCGTCGAAGAAACCATTCCCGCCATTCGTCGCGAAATTGAAAAGGGAAAGGTTCGCTACGTCGGCGTCAGCGGTTACCCCATGAAGATGTTCAAGTACGTGATGGAACGTGCGGACATTGATTGCCTGCTGACCTACAACCATTACACCTTGCAAAACGACATGGCGCTCGACTTGGTGCCACTGGCCAAGGAAAAGGGTGTTGGGCTGATGAACGGAGCACCGTTCTCCGCACGTCTGTTGACCAACGCGGAATTGCCACCTTGGCACAAAGCGACTCCGCAAGTTCGCGAGGTCGCCGCTGCGGCAGCCAAGCACTGCGCCGATCGTGGCAGCGACATCGCCAAGATCGCGCTGCAGTTCAGTATCGCCAACGAAAATTTCGCGACCTGCATCCCTGGGTCGGCCAACCCGAAACGGGTCGCTCAGTGGGTTGAGTGGGCACAAGAACCGATCGACGAAGTCTTGGTGGCTGAAGTCAAAGAAATCCTGAAGCCAATCCACAATTGGTTCTACATCGAAGGCCGGCCTGAGAACAACGACGAGCCAGTCGCCTCCTGATTGAGGCATAGGCTTCGAGCCTGTGATTCATCCTTCGCTGGCGAATAGCGTATCTCGCTTCAAATCCATCTCCCCCCCAGAAAATTTCCCCTCAAAGAATCAACATGACGTTTCAATCTGCCATCACGGTCAGTCTGGTCGAAGAAGCTCGCGGAGGACCGTTCGTTTATTGGGATGGCTTGCAGGACGCGTGCGAAAAAGCATCCGCCCTTGGTTTTGATGCCATCGAGATTTTTGCTCCCGGACCTGATGCCGTCGACGAAGCGGAACTCAAAGATTTGCTGCAAAAACACAACCTCGTTGTCGCTGCGGTTGGCACAGGTGCGGGGATGGTCAAGCATGGGCTCAGCCTGACTCACGCCGATGCCGATCATCGCGCCAAAGCTCGCGACTTCGTCAAACAAATGATCGACTTCGGCGGCAAGTACAACGCTCCCGCGATCATCGGTTCGATGCAAGGCAAATGGGGCGGCGACATCTCTCGTGATCAAGCGTTGAGTTTCCTGCGGGAAGCACTCGATGAACTCGGTCCCTACGCCGCACAGTACAACGTGCCGCTGTTTTATGAGCCGCTGAATCGATACGAGACCAACCTGCTTCGCACCGTCGAAGAAGGCGTTGAGTTTTGCAAAACATTGGCGACCGACAACATCAAGCTGCTGGCGGATTTGTTCCACATGAACATCGAAGAAGCCGACTTGGCCGACGCCATTCGCGCTGGCAAAGGCTATGTCGGTCACATCCACTTCGTTGATTCGAACCGGCAAGCCGCCGGTATGGGCCACATGAATCACGCCCCCATCATTCAGGCGTTGAAGGACATTGACTACGACGGGTACCTGTGTGCCGAAGCATTCGCATTGCCCGATTCGGACACTGCGGCGCGAAACACCATCGAAGCTTTCAAACGCCTGACTGCCTGAGATTATCCGAGTCAGAAGTGGCACAGGATTTCTGCCTGTGAAGGAACCTCCCTGTGAATCAGGCTCCCTCTGGAATCAGGAACCGCTCTGCCACTTTGCGACCATTTGATGCCCACCATCCCTCCCCACCACGAGATGAGCTGAATATGTCACGAACTGCGTTTGGGTCACGTGCCCTGATTTGGATGCTTGCCATTGCGATGGCACCTTGGGTGTTCGCCGATGAACGACCCAACATTCTGTTCATTATGTCGGATGACCACACCAGCCAAGCGGTTGGAGCGTATGGCAGTCGACTGGCCTACCTCGACCCAACGCCAAACCTCGACCGTTTGGCTGAGGAAGGGATGTTGTTCGAGAACGCGTTTTGCACGAACTCGATCTGCACTCCCAGTCGCGCGTGCATCATGACGGGGCAATACAATCACACCAACGGCGTGTTTGATCTGAACGGTCGCATCGAACCAGAGAACCAGCACCTCGCGAAAGAGATGAAGAAGGCGGGGTATCAGACTGCGATGATCGGGAAGTGGCACCTCAAAGCCGAACCGGCCGCCTTCGACTACTACTGCGTGTTGCCAGGCCAAGGCAAGTACTTTGATCCTGAGTTCCGAGTCCAAGGCGACAAGCCATGGCCCAAGAACACGATCAAGAAAGAAGGCATGCACAGCACCGATGCGATCACGGACATCGCGTTGAACTGGTTTGATGAAGTTCGTGAAGACGACAAGCCGTTCTTCTTGATGCACCACTACAAGGCGCCGCACGATTTCTTTGAGTACGCACCTCGGTACGAAGAATACCTGAAAGAAATTGCCATTCCCGAACCCAAGAATCTTTGGAGTCAACCGTTGTTCGGTTCTTTGGCGACGCGAGGTGCGGACGACGAAATGATGCCTTACATCGGCACATCCATTGGACGCCGCAATCCTCGTCGTAACTACGCGAAACATTATGGGGTGGATTCCTGGCTCAGCGATGAAGACGCGAAACGCGAGGCGTACAACATCTACATGAAGCACTACCTGCGTTGTGTGAAGGGTGTCGACGACAACTTGGCTCGCTTGTTTGCCAAGTTGGAAGAGACCGGACAAATGGACAACACGGTGATCATCTACACGGGTGACCAAGGTTTCATGCTCGGTGAGCACGATTACATGGACAAACGATGGATGTACGACGAGTCGCAGCGCATGCCGTTCTTGGTCCGCTATCCCAAATCCGTTCCGGCTGGGTCACGCAGCAATGCGATTGTCGAGAACGTTGACTACGGACCGACCATGTTGGCGTTCGCCGGTGTGGAAACTCCCGAGTACATGCAAGGCAGAAGCTTTCGCGAAATCTGCGAAACCGGAGAAGAACCGGAGGGTTGGAAACAGGAAGCTTACTACCGTTACTGGATGCACATGGCTCATCATGACAATCCCGGTCACCTTGGGATTCGCACCAAAACGCACAAGCTGATCTATTACTACGGCGTCAACTACGAAGGGAAGTTGCAGACGCCTCCCGGTTGGGAACTCTATGATTTGGTGAATGATCCAACGGAAGTGGTCAATCAAATCGACAATCCTGAGTACGCCGAAGTCGCAGGGGACCTCAAGCAACGATTGGCGAAGCTTCGCGACCGAGTGGGCGACGATGGGTCTCATTACCCTGCCGTCGAAGAGGTCGTTCAGGAATTTTGGGACTACAGTGACGAGGATCGCCAAAAGGCGATCAAGATCTCGCACGAGTACTCTCAGACAAAACAGTCTGGCGAGGAAGCAAAGGTCCGAAAGTAGGCTTGGAATTTTCGCGTTTCTAACGGCGTAGCAGGTACGCCGGTCTCATCGGGTATGGGAGCCGCTGGGCATGTTCATCACACGCAACCGGGGCGAATGCCCAAACGGCTCCCGCGGTTGTGTTTAATCATTCCTGCCGACCTCCTTCGCTGCGAGCGATCCGGTTTGATCGGCCGGACGGCTTGCGGCGTTCCGCTAAGAGACTGCCGGGCTGAACGTGTGAATCGTGTCACGTCGCAATCTCGTCGTTTCGAGACGGGATCTTGCGCTCACATCCAACGCGGTTCGGCTACAGTTGTGTCTCCTCCCTCCGTTTCATCCCTCCAGTTTGAGTTGCTTCTATGTCACGTTGGTTGATTTGTTTGGCGTTTGTCGCCGTGGGGTCTTGGTTCAGCGGATTGCCACTGGCGAGTTCGTTGTCTGCGGCGGATCGTCCGAACGTGGTGATCGTGATCACGGATGACCAGGGCTATGGCGATTGTGGCTTCACTGGAAATACCGTCGTTCAAACACCGAACATTGATTCGTTGGCAGCGGAGTCGTCCGTCCTGACGGATTACCACGTCGCACCGACTTGTTCACCAACTCGTTCGGCGTTTGTCACAGGGCACTGGACCAACCGCACTGGGGTGTGGCACACGATCAGTGGACGTTCGATGTTGCGAGACAACGAGGTCACGTTCGGTGAGATCTTCCGTGATGCCGGCTATCAAACGGGCATGTTTGGAAAGTGGCACCTGGGCGACAACTATCCCTATCGCGCCGAAGACAACGGGTTCACTGAGGTTTATCGCCACGGGGGTGGTGGCGTCGGTCAGACACCTGATTTTTGGGACAACGCTTACTTCGGTGGCTCTTACTTTCACAATGGAAAACCGGTGAAAGCGGAAGGCTTCTGCACCGACGTTTTCTTTCGGGAAGGCAATCGATTCATTCGCGAGTGCGTGGAAGCGGACCAGCCATTTTTGGCGTACATCGCGACCAATGCACCGCACGGTCCGTTGCACGCGCCGCAGAAATACATCGACATGTATCCCGAGATGGATGCCAAGGTTGCGACGTTCTTTGGAATGATCACCAACATCGATGACAACGTGGGCCGCACTCGCAAATTGCTTCGCGAGCTTGGCGTGCACGACAACACCATTTTTATCTTCACGACTGACAATGGAACCGCAGGCGGTGCATCGGTTTACAACGCGGGAATGCGAGGCCGAAAAGGCAGTCCGTATGAAGGGGGCCACCGTGTACCGTTTGTCATGCACTATCCAAAGGGTGGTTTGTCGAAGGCACGCAGCAATGACACGCTTTGTCATGCGGTCGATGTGGTTCCGACGTTGTTGGATTTGTGTGACGTCGACGCACCCGAAAAGATCCAGTTTGACGGAACATCGATCGTTTCCCTTTTGAAGGACAATGCCGATTCTTCGTTCGATGAACGGATGTTGATCACGGATTCTCAGCGTGTGATTGACCCCATCAAGTGGCGTCAATCGTCGGTGATGCAAGACAAGTGGCGTCTGATCAATGGGAAGGAACTGTACAACATTGCAGATGACCCAGGGCAAGAGAACGACGTCGCCGGCGAGCATCCGGAACAAGTCGCCTCGATGCGAGAGTTCTACGAGGCGTGGTGGGCGGAGCTGGAACCCACGTTCTCACAAACCACCGAAATGACGGTCGGTCATCCCGATCACCCGGTGGTCACGTTCACTGCTCATGACTGGATCGGACAAGCTCCGCCATGGAATCAGGCTGCGATTCGGGCTGCAGCGGCTGTTTTTCCGAAGAAGGGAAAAAAGGGCCAGCCACAGAAACTCACCCATAACGGTCACTGGGCGATTCAAGTGCACGAATCCGGCAAGTTCGAAATTGCGTTGCGACGTTGGCCAGAGGAGTCGGGCGTTGCGATTGGAGCGGCTGTTCCGCCTGGGGAAGATGTACCGGGGGCTTCCGCGGCTTATCGGACGACGGCGGGCAGAGCGATCCCCGTGGAATCCGCCGAAGTTCGCATCGACGGCGAGCCTGTTGCCAGCAAGAAAGTGGGCCAAGGTGACAGCGTGGTGACCATGGAAATCGAGCTTTCCGAGGGCTCTCACCAGCTTGCACCGGTCTTCAAGATTCCGACTGGAGAAGTGGGCGCGTACTATTGCACGCTCTCGCGAATGGTCGACTGATTCGTCGCCAATTGGCGATGAATCGGGGAGGGCTCGATACGTCGTTCCGGATGTAGTGATTGTTCCAATTGAAGCAAATGCATTTGTGAAGAAACAACGAGATTCCCCCGGGCTCCACTCCGGAAAGGAAGTAGTGCAAGATAGCGACCTTCAGAAAACACCGTAAGTGAACAAAGGAGTGCAACGTCAAAAACATCGCTGTTTGAGCCGAAGGC
>NZ_JBICHO010000365.1:0-3003 GCF_043100905.1 Rhodopirellula sp. JB055
GCTTGGGCTTGGTAGTAGTTGCCATAGCTTTTGTAAGCACCGCCGGAGGTGTCCATTTGGTTTGTCAACGCGGTGAGGGTTGCTTTGAATTCAGGCATGTCTTTTCGACGCGACACGGCATAGACCAAACACCCGATCGAAATTCGTGGCGTTGAATTGTCAAACCCGCCCAGCCCCGCGTAAGCGACTTGTCCGGACGAGCTGGTCATGGATTTGAAGTAGGCCACGCCGCGGTCGATCGCTTCGTCGGGGACTTTGACACCTGCGTTGCGGGCCGCTAGCAACCCGACCATGACGGCGCCGCTGACGGAGGTGTCGGCGTCTTTGGCGTCCGCACCATATCGCCAACCGCCGTAAGAGTTCTTTTTCTGCGACGTCACCGCTCCGCGAACGGCGAGTTCCAAGGCTTCGCCGAGCGAGCGATCCAGTTTCTTTCCGCCGGTGGTGAGCAGGCGTTCGTTGACGACACCGTAGGCTTCGGCGAGAGCCAAGGTTGCAAAACCGTGGTTGTACATGCTGGCGTGCCCGCCGGGGCCGCTGTTGCCACCCAGAATACCGGAGTTGGGATCTTGTGAGTTGACGATACTGATCAAACCGCGGCGGATGTTGCTGCTGTAGATGCCGTAGTTGGGGTCTTCCCCCGAGGCCAGGAACGTCATCACGGCCATCCCGGTCACGCCGGGGCCGGCGTAAGATCCGCCGGACCAATCGCCCGATTCGCTTTGTGATTTCGCGAGGTACTGCAGACCTTTTTCGTACACCTCTCTCACATCACGCGGGACCACATCGCCAAGCTGCGCGGTTGGGAACTGGGCTTGGACCGGATTCGTCGACCAGGTTCCGATCGCGAAGGATGCGAGAAAACCGAGGACGATTTTGGAGTGAATGGTTTTCATTCGATGAACCCTTGTTGCTTGAGCATGGGGCGGACTGCTCGGGCCCTTTCAGCCAGCTTTTCAATCACTTGGAGTTGTTCTTCATCGAGAAAGGAGATGTCTTCTTCGTCACTCAACTCACTGATCCAGATGTAGAAGACGTATTGCTGCAATCCAGGTTGCTGATCTTTTGAAAGAACCTTTTGGATTTGCTGGGCTTTGTTTCGAAAGTGTTCTTGGAGACGACGCTGCTGTTTGGCCGTCAGGGCCATTCCCCGACCCACCGTGGCCAAGAAGACTTTGCTTTGCGCTTCCACCTGAGCTCGGAACTGTTTGAGTTGGCGTTCTTCCAATTCGGTCGCTTGCTCTTCGGTCATCACGTAGCGAGTGACCTTCTGCATCAGCGATCCTTCGCCAAACAATCCACGAGTCAGTTCTTGCTGAAGGGGAGATGCCAGTTGATAGGCTTCGTTGATGTTTTGGTTGTCATCCTTTGATTCCATCTTGAGGAACGTTTCACGAGCGTCATTGACGCGATCGAAGAACCGTTTGATGTCACCTTGGCCGGCCAAACGCAGCGCGTCTTTTTGTCTCTCTGTTAAAGGAGTGGATTGTTCAATTCGGACGAATTGAAGTTCGATTTCTTTTTTGAGGGTGGAGCGACAACGTGCTTCATCTCGACCATGTCGTTGGAAGATCCAGCTGTCAAACTGATTCAAGTCAATTTGGTTTTGCGCGAGACAGCGGGCTGGAGTCACAGCCCCAAGAGTGCCAAACAGAATGGCACTGAACAAACCGAACCAACCAAATCGATTCATTGCAGCCACTCCTTTTCGAGATGCAGTTCGGCGTTTTGTCCGATCATGATGCCCATGCTGACCTGCTGGAAGGAGGACCACGCGGCTTGTTGATCGGTATTGAGAACCTTCCGCAGCAAATTGCTTGGGATGACGGGTACAAAGTGTGGGTTGTTGAGATAGCTGCTAATCCATTCCACATCGAGATCCACCCAGTCGTCGAGGAAAACCGTTCGGATTTTCCGCTTCTGGACCTCGGTGAGCACCAGCTTCGAATCCAATAGTGTGACGAGGTAGTCCGTGGCGGCCTCGCGTTCGA
This sequence comes from Rhodopirellula sp. JB055, assembly GCF_043100905.1. NCBI lineage: Bacteria > Pseudomonadati > Planctomycetota > Planctomycetia > Pirellulales > Pirellulaceae > Rhodopirellula > Rhodopirellula sp. JB055. The sequence continues at coordinate 1,992 of NZ_JBICHO010000365.1, forward strand.
TTCGCTCCCGTTGCGAGGATTCCTGTTTGTACTTCTGGAACTGTTTCTCAGTCAAAAGCAACGGCAGGAAGTCCATCGTGTCGTCGCGAATTCTGCGGACGGGATTGGCATTGAGCGTTTCGCCATTGAGTCCATGGAAACGAGGCTGGTTGGCCACGCGAATGTTGTTTGCCAGGAGATCCCCCATCTCATTGAACGCTTCTTCTGCCGACTCAACGATGGCTTTCATCTGTTCGTCGGTCGGATCGCACACTCGGTGCACAAACGAAAGTTCCGCATTCACTAGCGGTTTGAGAAACTCAGGCGGTTTGGGTTTCTTGGCGTCCGCTTTTGCCTTGCCTGCTACTAGCCTATTGAGAGCATTGAATTCTTGCAGTGCTTGCACTCTCAGTTCCTGCGACGAGACCGGGCGAGTCGTCAATGCCAACAGTCCAAGCAACAGGAAACTCCAACGGAGGGTGACCATCAGGTGCCTCCTAGTCGGCTGAAGTATTGGTCCAGCCCGCGACGGAATTCTTCGGGCAGTTCCGCTCCGGTTTCGCCGGTCGATTGCGTGACGTTTTTGTTCTCACGCACTTCCTTTTCGTTCTTGCTTTTGCCTAGCAATGCCAGGGCAGAATCGGCACTGTTGCCACCGCCCGATCCGCCACCCGGTGAACCACCACCGCCTCCGCCACCCTTCGGGTTGATGCGTTTGGAACGCAGAATCAATTCAATCGCTTCGGTCTCGGCGGCAATGGCTTGGGAGCCCGTGTTGGGTTGCTTCAGGATTGAAGTGGCATCGGTCATCACGGAGTCGACAGCGGCCAGCATCTTGAGCTCTTTCCCAAAGTGCTTGGTCGCATCTGGCAATTCGCGGATGCGTTCGATGACGTCCACGACGCGTTCGTTGATCTCCGTTTGAGTCTTGGCCAGCGTCTCGGCCGTGGCTTTGTGCTCCTTGGATTCAACGGCCTCTTTGGCTTGTTCGGCCACGCGAGTTTCGTCACGCAGGTTGACCTCGGATTCGAGG
>NZ_JBICHO010000366.1:0-15621 GCF_043100905.1 Rhodopirellula sp. JB055
CGATCTCTCCACCGTTGCGTACCTCGCCTAGAGTTTCTTCGTTTGTTCGATTGGTCGATTGGACGATTGGTCGATTGGTCGATTGGACGTTTGGACGATTGGAAGATTGGACGATTGGACGTTGGACGTTGGACGTTGGACGTTGGGACGTTGGGACGTTGGGGGGGGCCGAAAGTCTTGGCGACTTCCGCTACTTTCTCTGTGGGTGAACGATGTTCCCTACGGTTGGGGGTGATAGAATTTTGGGATGGACAGGCAACACAAACAGCGACTGAAACGTCTTGATCCTGAGTCTTATCGCGGGCTTGCTTGGGTCCACTGGACGATGACGATCGAAGGTCGTCGAACAGGTTGGTTGGAACCACGTTTCTTGTATAAGTTCCGTGAAGTCCTCGCCCATGCAATGTTTCGTTACCAATTCGCGTGCCCCATTTTCTGTTTGATGCCAGACCATGCCCATCTGTTGTGGTGCGGTTTGAGTGAAAGTGCTGACCAACGTCTCGCGATGAAGACGGTTCGAAACGATTTGAACTCCTGCTTGAAGCGAATTGGTTTCCAGTTTCAGCGGCAGCCTTACGATCATGTGCTGCGTGAATCAGAGTGCGAGTGTTCGGCAATCGAAGACGTCGCGGAGTACATCGCTCGCAACCCCGAACGGAAAGGGCTTGCGCCGGTCGATGGGTTTGCAGGTTATATCTATACCGGATGCCTGATTCCTGGTTATCCCAACGTCCGATTGTTTGAGCTGGATAGTTGGGAGATCCTTTGGCGAACTCTCTCGTTCTTAAAGCGTACCGAGTGTTTTCGCCGCAATGACCCAAAGTACGCACCGAAAACGTAGCGGAACTCGCCAAGAGTTTCGGCGATGTCGTAGCGGAAGTCGCCAAGAGTTTCGGCGATTGGGCTCCGGCCGAAAGTCTTGGCGACTTCCGCTACGGTCTTGGCGAACTTCTAGCGAGCCACAAATTCGCGGAAGGCTGCGTTCAGCTTTTGGGTCATCGGACCGGGTTTGCCGTCGCCGATGACTCGGCCATCGAGTTTGACCGCGGGAATGACTTCGGCGGCGCTGCCGGTCAGGAAGCATTCATCGGCGACAAAGATGTCGTGACGGGTCATCGCTTCTTCAGCCACTTCGATCCCGTTTTCGCGAGCCAAGTCGATCACCGTGTTACGGGTGATGCCTTCCAGGATTCCCGCATCAATCGGCGGTGTGATCAACCGCCCGCCGCGAACGATGAAAATGTTGTCGCCGGTGCACTCGGCGACTTCGCCTTTGGTGTTCAACATCACCGCTTCGATGCATCCAGCCCGGATGGCTTCGATTTTCGCCATGATGTTGTTGAGGTAGTTCAGCGACTTCACGCGGGGGCTGAGCGCGGCCGGGTGATTGCGGATCGTGGAGGCTGTGATCAGATCCAAACCCTCGGTGTAGAACTTTTCGGGGTACAGCGAGATCGTGTCCGCGATGATGATCACTTGTGGGTCTTCGCAGGAAAACGGGTTGAGCCCCAACTGGTTGCCCCCGCGCGTGACGACCAAGCGGATGTAGCCTTCGGTCAGGTTGTTCTTCGCAACGGTCTCGTTCACTGCTGTGGTCAACGCACCGATCTCGATGGGAATGTCCAGCATGATCGCACGAGCGCTCTCGTACAGCCGAGTCATGTGATCTTCGAGTGCGAAGACTTTGCCCGAGTAGATTCGCATGCCTTCGAATACGCCGTCGCCGTACAGCAGTCCGTGATCGTAGACGCTGATCTTGGCGTCTTCGCGAGAGAAGTATTCACCGTTGATGTAGATGGCTTGGGTCATGCCCGGAAACTCAGAAATTGAAAGGTGCGATGGATGTTGGACGGCGACGAATCAGGGATGAGACGTATCAGGGATGATCTGTCAGGCAGTGGTTTCTCAATCGACGGATCCATTCGTGACCGCGCCGACCACTTCCGCATCAAAATAGTTGATGGACATGCCCGCATCGACCACGATCGATTGAGCGGTGATTCCGCTGCTGCGTGGTGACAGCAGAAACGCAGCGGTGGAGGCGACTTCGTTCGTCGTCACCGCTTCCCCGCGAGGAATGACTTTTTCCGCATACAGGTACGAGTCAACATAGCCAGGGATGCCCGCCGAGGCACTCGTTTTCAGCAAGCCTGCCGCGACCGCATTGAAGCGGACTTGGCTGAACCGGCTAAACGATTTGGTCAGGAAGGCAAGCGATGATTCGAGGGCGGCTTTGATCGGCGCCATGAAGCCGTAGCTTTCGCTGGCCATTCGCGTGGTGCTGATTCCGATCGTGACCACGCTGGCATCACTGGCCAATCGGTCTTTGACGGCGTTGCAGACCGCGACCAAAGAAAAGGCGGAGATGTCGATTGCTTGCAGGAATTGGCGCCGCGTCGTTTCATGGAACGGGCGAATGCCATCGCTGTAGTCCGCAAAGGCAATTGCGTGCACCAATCCGGCGAGCGTCACATTGTCTCGTTCGAGTTCGGCGGCCATCGCATCGATCTCGGATTGTTGCTCGACATCGCAAACGATCAGGCGGCGACCGGCCAGCAGTTTCGCCAGGCTGTCGCGGCGAGCTTCACTGCGAACGGCGTAGATCACTTCTCCGCCGGCCTGTTCGATTTGCTTGGCAATCGCAAACGCGACGCTTTTTTTGTTGGCGACTCCCATCACCAGGAATGTCTTGCCGGTCATCCCCAGGAAGTTGAACGCGGTGCTGTTTTCGGTGTTCACGATTTTGCATCCGCGTCAGGGGCTGGGCTGGGCTGAGTCTCGGTGACGCTGCAAGCGAACTCCAGACGCGTGGTGACTTTTCCGTTGAGCAGCATTTTGCCGCTCAGGAAAAACGCGTTGGAAAGTTGCTCTTTGAGCGTCACGTGAATATCGACGGTGTCGCCGGGACGCACCATGTTTTTGAACTTCACGCTGTCCATGCGTGTCGCCACGGGCACGAAATCACCGACGGCCGGTGTGTGTTCGGACAGCAGGATCGCACCGGCTTGGAGGCAGCATTCGCACTGAATCACACCGGGAACGATCGGGTAATCAGGGAAATGCCCCTGCACAAAGAACTCGTCGGCCGAGAACGTTTTGCGGGCGTGAAGCGTGTTTTCAGTGATTTCCACCACCTCGTCCAGCAACAGCATGGGCGAGCGGTGGGGGATTTTGGCCTCGATTTCTTCGGGGCCAAGATGCCGAGCGTCGGTGGAATCGTTTGGTGCGTTCATCCCCGTATCAAACGCCATTTTTGGGGCGATCGTCAAGGCCGGCGGAAGAGGGTTTGTTCGCGTTCGTGGAGGAACGTCCCCATAGCGTGCGATGATCGGCAATACCGAGCCAATCGTGAATCGTGCCGACCGGGATGTAAGTGGGGATTGTGACGCAAAAGGTTCGCGTGCATCGCACCGGATGGGACCGTCGTGGAGGTGGGGGAGCCTCGCTGACCGGCTTTCGATTTCACAACCCGACGCGTGAGCGAGGGACCCACAGGCTCGTTGCAATGGCGCGCGATCCCTCGCTCACGCTTCGGGTTTCCATTTCGACGGGCTTGGAAGCCCATCGTACGGAGACACTTGCCTCAGCCCAGCGGCATCAGCTTCGAGCGAACCTTGTCAGGCAAGCTTTCCAGCCAGCGTTGACGCGTCGCGTCGTCGTTCCAAGCCATCAGCCCGATTGCGATCGCCAGCAGCAATGCGACAAACGGTGAAAGCAGCAGACTGACCGGAAGCAGCGACAGGACCACAAGAGTCACGTCCAACTGGTAGCCGCAGCCGATCATGGCCAGCCACACGCCAGTCATCACGACCCCGTGGGAACACATCGTTGCGATCACTGCTCCCTGCAATCCCAGAATCGGCAGCAACCATGCGTTCAGAGCTAGGTTACTTATCAATCCCGCGGCCATCGCGATCGGGATCCACTTTCCTTTTTCGACCGTCCAAAGGTAGTTTTGGCCGACGGTCACGAGGGCCGCCCACGTGCAGAAGCACAACGCCATCGGCATCAGTGTCATGCCGTCGGTGTAGCGGCCTTGCAGGAGAACGTTGAAAATCCAAGGCCCCAGCAAAATCGCCACCGCACTGCCGCTGGTGAACACGATCGAAACTGCCAGCAACGCGTCTCGTAGTCGTGTCTGCACTGCTTCAAAGCGTTTGGCTTCCCAGTCCGCTGACAAATACGGCAGCATCACACCGCCGATCATCGTTCCCAGGCTGAGCAACAGCATGGGGATGATCCGCCCCGAGTGATACTGTCCCACTGCGGCTTGTCCTGCGATCTCCGCCGGCATCGCTTCGGTCGCCGGGATGAAGTGGAGGATCATGTAGCGATCCGACAGCTCAAACAGATTGCCGATCAGATTCATCAGCCAGAGCGCTGTTGCGTACGGCGCGAGTCGGCGAATCATGTCCCACAAACCAAAGGGAAGGTCATTGTCAGGTGATGGGACTTCGGTGTCTTGAGGGAGATTGGTGGTTGCGTTGTCAGCGTCCGAGATTTGTTGTGCGGATTCCCACGAACGAATGAGTGACCAGAGACCAGGAATCGCGGCGATCAGGCACGATGCAGCGAACATCCACACGACGCCGGTGAACGACCCGTCGACGGCCAGCCAGGCGACGCTCAGCAGCGTGAAGCCGACGCCCTGCATGAACTGCATGCATGAGACCATCCGGACTTGTCGCAACGACCCGTTGAGGTCGCTGACAAAGTTGTAAGCGATCATGCCAACCACGGCTCCAGCGACTCCGTAGATCAGCCGATTGTCTTGCGGTTGCAAGAAAACGATCCAGCCAAACCAGTCGGGCACCCACAACATGGTTGTGACGAAGACCGTGGTGCAGGTCAGGGTTCCAATCGCGACTCGACGCACGAACGGTGTCAGCGAACGTTTGAGACGAAAGTGTTCTGTGAATCGTGGCAACACGCCGGGGATCCCCAGCAACATCACCGGGGTGATCAACGTGATGAATCCGAACGCCATCGACCAACGCCCGACATCGGTATCGTCCATCAATCGGCAGAACGCCATCCCGCGAATGAAGCCAATACCTCGGCCGAGGACTGTCATCGCCAGCATCACGATCATGCCGATCGCCAGCGAGTCGACTCGAAAGGCCGCGCGGGTGGTGGTGGGTTGAGTGGCTGAGTCGGCGGTCGACATCGGCAATGAGCTTCGGTAATCAGTTGGACGAATGCAGATGACGCGAGCGGAGCAGATTCGCGTGGACGCTGTCTTGAAAGGTGTGGTTTCGAAAGCGTGGCTCGCTGATGGGTGGCACCATGTTCACTTCGTTGGCGAACCAGCAAGATCGTCGAATCTCGTGGGCCACGATTCCGATTGAAACGGTCGTGGCGATTTTTTTACTGTGAAACGTTGACTCGATCTCTGTGTGTGCTATCGTGATAGCACACAGGTTCGGGGTGGCCTCTGCTACCTCGGACTCCTCCTTCGGAGATGCTCATGTTCTTTTCCATTGATGCGGCCAGCGACGTGCCGATCTACGAGCAGATCGTTCGTCAGGTCAAGCTGGCTGTTGCCGACGGCACGCTGGTGGGAGGTCAAATGCTTCCCAGTGTTCGTCAGCTTTCCCGCGACATCGCGCTCAATCCCAACACGATCGCGCGGGCTTATCGCGAACTGCAAACCCAAGAGATTCTCAAGCCGCTGCGTGGTCGCGGGATGGTGGTCCGCCGCGATGCGATGGAAGCCTGCACGTCGGCCCGCGATGACTTGGTCGGGGACGGTGTTCGCCGTGCATTGGCCGATGCGATTGCTGGCGGGATGTCGCCCGATCAATTGCGGTCGCTCTTTGAAGCCGAGCTTTCACGATTGAGTGCAGCCCCGGCGAAGTCCAACTCGGACGAACCCAACCTTGAATCTGTTTCTTCCTCCAACGACGAGCCGAGCCATGAATGAACTGGATTCCATCGGGCGTGAGCCGATGACACGGGAAGCCGCTGACATCGTTTCGGATCGCCCTGCGTATGATTCGCACCGGGGACAACCAAGCGTTGAACCAGGGGGCATCATTCAAGTCGACCGAGTCAGCAAGCGGTTTCGAAACACGGTCGCTTTGGACAACGTCAGTTTGCGTGTTCCGGCGGGGACGGTGTTCGCTTTGTTAGGTGAGAACGGTGCGGGCAAGACAACGTTGATTCGAATCTTGACCGGCTTTCAAAAGCCGGATTCGGGAACGGCATCGATCCTGGGACATGACTGCGGCCAGCACTCCGAGGAGATCAGGCGAAAGATCGGCTACGTGTCGGACTCGCCGGCGCTGTATGAGTGGATGACTCCGCCGGAGATTGGGTGGTTCGTCAGTGCATTTTACGAGGATGGTTTTATCCCCAGGTATCGAGACTTGATCGAAGAGTTTCAGGTGCCTCCGGCGACGAAGATCAAATCGATGAGCAAAGGCCAACGAGCCAAAGTCGCGCTGGCTCTCGCGACGGCTCATGATCCGGAACTGTTGATCTTGGATGAACCGACCAGCGGTTTGGATCCGATGGTCCGTCGTCAGTTCTTGGAATCGATGGTCGACCGTGCCGCTGCGGGGCGAACAGTTTTGCTGTCAAGTCATCATATCAATGAAGTCGAGCGAGTCGCAGACATGGTGGCGATGATTCATGGCGGCCAAGTCAGATTGGTTCAGTCGATGAACGACTTGAAATTGCATACTCGAATCGTGACAGCGACGATGGACGACGCTCACGTCGAGTCACCGGAGTTGCCGGGGCGTGTGCTGAGCGAAACCAACAACGGTCGTCAAAGACGCTGGGTGATCACGGATTGGAACGACGCCGGGGAACTGCACTGGGGACCTGATGACGGTGTGCGCCAATTCCATGTCAGCGTGCCAACGCTCGAAGAGGTCTTCATTGCAGTATGCGGTCAGTCGCTTCGGGATGAGCCATCGTCATTCGATCGTCGTCAGGAGGTGAATGATGGCCACTTCGCTTGATGCTTTGGCTTACCCGGCCGTTTCGCGTCCACGATCAGCGTATCAGCATTTGGTTTGGAAAGATTTTCGGATGCTGCAACCGCTGTTGTTGGCGGGTGTCATCGGCACGGCAGCGTTGTTCTTCCTGGCGGTCCTTCGTGCCGCGATCGATCCGGTCTCGGATCCGAGCCTGACGACACTTTCCGTGTTATGGGTGCTGTTACCCAACTTGGTGGCACTCGGGATTCCGCCGATCTCGCTGGGCACGGAGAACGAAGAGCGAACCCTGGATTGGTTGCGGACGTTGCCGGTGACATGGTGGCAAGTGTTGTTGTCCAAGTTGTTGGTCGGGTTCGCCGCCTGGGTGCTGGCGGTCTTGGTTGCCACTGTCTGTTTTGTAGTTTCTTGGGTGGTGTTGCGGGGAGAGTGGGACTGGGGCGAGATCGGACGGATCTCCGGTTCGGAATCGATCTTTGAGCTGATGGTTTACGGAGTGGGCTTGCTGATCTGTGGCTGGATCGCAGCGTTGATCGTTCGCAATCCGGTCGGTTCGGTGATGTTGGTGATCCCGTTGATCGTGGGTCTGACCTTGTTGTGGAACTACTCGATCGCCGGATTGGTGAGCACACATTTCCATCATGGAGCCACGTTCTTGGAGGCGACCGCTGGTCAGCGTGTTGCCATTTTGTGTTTTGCTGTGGTTTGTCTCGTTGCACTGGGGGCCGTGATCGCCGGTTTGGCTCGCCATCGCCTGGCCGGTGCGAGTGATCACCGTTGGCAGGCTCCAGCGGTGGTCTCGACTTCGGCTTGGCAACCAAGCGTGGTGCAAGTGGCTTGGCATGCCAAACCGCGTCCGTTTCGTGCGTTGCTTTGGCAACAGGTTCGGCAGACTCGTCTGGTCATTGGTGTCGCGTTCTCGTTTGCCCTGTTCGCGCTATTATCGATTTGGACGGATGGAAATCATGGTTTTCATGATCTGTTGCTTGTCCTCGGATGGCCGGCCGCTCATCTGATGCTAGGAGTCGCGGTTTTTCACGGCGATCGTCGGGGGATGCGGCAAGGGTTCTTCGCCGACCGTGGGTGGCCACCCAACCTGATTTGGTTGACTCGGTTGATACCCACCGCCTTGGCATCATTGTGTCTGATACTGGTGTTTCCGTTTGTTTCTGGCCTCGATTTGTATCTCGGGATGCACTACGGAACTGGAACCTTGTGGCAGGCCTTTGGGTTCAGCGTGGTCGTCCAGACCCTGTTGTTCTTGATCGGTGTATTGACAGGCCAATGGGGCCGCCGACCGTCACTGGCGTTCTTCGGTGCACCCGTGGTGGCTCTGCTGTGGATGCTGCCCGCGTTTGGGCTGCTCGCGTTCTACGGAGGTTACACCGGGTTGCTGTGGCTGGCGGCCGGGGTGTTGCTGTTCGCAACTCAGCGTTTGACGCCTTTTGTAATGGAAGGTGTGTCCTCCGCTGCCGTGTGGGGACGAGGGCTGGCGTATTGCATGCTGGCTTTGGGGGTGATTTGCCTGTGTCTGTTCACTCATCGCTGGTGGACGACGCCGCCAGAAATGCCTGCGTGGCGAAAAGAGATGCTGGCAATCGTTCAGGAGCCGGTTACGCCTGAAGTCATCGAGTCCACGATCGGAGTGTTGCCAGGGACTCGGAGCATCGATTTGAATGCGGATGTGTATTCCCTCGATCGGTTCGACGAAGGCATGAAGAAGATCATGCTGCAAACGGAATTTCCAAATGTGGGCACCGCAGACGCAGGCAAGATGCAATTCACTATCCGTTTGGATCCGAGCATCAATTGGACCGGTTCGGCGAGGGTCGAAGCCATATACGGCAACCAACCGGAACGATTTCGCGACCGGGCGCTCGCACTGGAGAAGGAGTTGGGGCCTGTGAAGATGATGGGCGAGTCGGTCTCGCAATCAGAGTTGTACAGTTGGTGCGTGAGCACACCTATTTCAATGAAGTCGGGCACCCGTACATTTCGTAGTGATGGAAGCTATTTCTATGCAGGTCAGTACCATCCTTTCGATTGGCGACCGCTTCGCCGCAAAGCTCTTGAGGTTGCTGCGAAGTGGTCAACACTATCTCGGGAGCAAGCACCGAAGTTTGGTGCGTTGGGGGAATTGCTTGAGAACGCTGAAACCAATGAGTGGATCGTGATCGCTGGCTTGAGGCAGATTGCCTACGATCAAAACTTGTTCAGTGATCGGCCTCTCCCGCAGGGTGAAGAGGATCGAATGGATCGTGAGGTGTTTGTGCGAGTGGTCGATCAACTGGCCAGCGAGGACCTGCGTCGTGAGAGTCGCCAACGATGTCTGATCGCCGAATGGCAACGTTTTCAGACGGGAGACTGGAGCGGCTGGTTCGACGATGAGCTGGGAAACGAGAAGTCGTTCCTGGAAGCTCGGTTGTCCGACCCGCTGTATCGTTTGGGGATCGAGCAAACGCGGTTTGAACGGAAACTGGATGTCGCGGTTCGCAACACCCTGAATCAGCTGGAAGATGGCTTGCCCAAGTGGGACGATCCCGAGCTGACTAAGCAACGGCTGCTTTGGGGTGAGCTGTTGAAGGACCGTCGCAACGGCGAAAACTCGCTCGGTCACCAAGAAGTCGCATCACCGCCTCGAGCTCCTGTTTTCTATCGAGAGCAAGACCTGATGATCGACGAGCTGCGTGAGATGGCAGATCGCTTGCGAGGGCCGCAGCGAAGCAACGTAGGCCAGGTTTCACCTGGCACTCGCGCCGATGCTTTGTCACAAAGCGAGGTGAGTCACAATTTGGTTCTCGAGTTCGAACGAGTACCGTCCAATCACCCCGCCAGGTAGGACCTGGCCTACGGGGGAGATGAGTTTGCCGAGAATGGCGGCGACACTCAGCGTTGGCTCTTCTTCTTCGACGCGACCGACGTGGGGCTGTCTTCGGGCAGCAGTTCCTCGGACATTTTGGCTCGGTATTCCATCATGCTGCCAGGCCCTTGGAAACCGACGACGGATTCGTCCCAATTCAGTTCTTTGCTGAGCAAGAAGCCGTTGTCAACATCGAAACGTAGCGTTCCGTTGCTGAGTTGCTGGATGACTTGTGCCCGCAAGGATTCTTCTTCGATCGGAGTCAACGTTTCGCTTTTCACGCTCAGTGTTGCGACACCGGCTTTGACTTTTTTGAGTGTGTAGAGTTGACGGATCTTAATCTTCTTGACAAACCCATCTTCGGTGCGGGCTTGGATTTCGGACGGGACGGCCCATGACTCACCGATTTTGATCGGCTTGTCGGGCAGTGCCAGCGCGAGCGTGCCCATCCCCAAAGTCGATTTGGAACCCGCATGATCTTCGCGGCGAACCTCTTGGCCTTGTTGGTTGATCGTGACCGTGGCCAGTGGAGTTCCGATCTGCGAGGCGACCACGCTGAAAATTTTGGGTGGTTCTTCGCCACCGGTGCTGTCCCAGCGGACTTCTTCGGCGTCGCCATTTTGTTGCGTCATGGCAACGGACACGATCGAGTGATCGAAGGTCATTTCGGCGTCACTCGCTTCGGCGACCTTCCAAGCTCGAGTGCTGGTCGTATGAACATTCGCGATTTCTTCGGAACCGTTGATCCGAGTCTTCGTTTTTGCGATGTGCGTGACTTGGTAACGCAGCGTTTGCCCAGGTTGAAGGGAGTGTTTCAGAGTGTAGGTTTCGCCGGATGCATCTTCGGATGCCTCGATAACCGATTGTTCGGTTGCATTTCCAATGGAATAAGGGACCAAAACGCTCTGTGTTCCCAGGCAGGCCAGTCCAATCAAAGCGAGACGACGGGACGTGGGAGGAATTCGCAGCAACATCGCGGTGGGCTCCAGTCAGAGAGTATTCCGTGAAAAGGGATCAACAGTGTTCGCCGATACCAAATGCTGGAGTTCGTCGCCAGTGGAATCCTTCGCAGCCGACGGCGACAAGTTTCGGTGCGAGTGAAATTGCGATGAAGATGAGCTGGTGCTTTTTGTGAAGGTTCTTCGGTGTGTCAGATTTAACCTTGATGAGACTCCAGGCCATGCGACAAGGGGGCCAGCGCAAGGATCCCTCTTTGGGTTCTTGTCTCATCCCCATGCACGGTCCCCATTGCCATGTTCATCAACTGCCCCAACCGAAATTCAACCCTGCGAATGCACTCGATTGATTCGCGGAGCCGCGCTGCATTCACATTGATCGAGATGTTGGTTGCGATATCGATCATTGGTGTGTTGGCCGCGTTGTTACTTCCTGCTGTTTCAAAAGCACGTGAAGTCGCACGGGCGGCCCAGTGTCAAAACAACCTCAAGCAATTCGGGGTTGGGCTGACCGGACGTACCGTGAGCGCACCCAACGGTGAGTTTTGTTCAGGTGCGTTCGACTTTCGTCGTGATGGTGTGCCCAGCGAAGTTGGTTGGGTGGCGGATCTGGTCGGACGCGGTTTTTTGGTCGGTGAAATGCGGTGCACCAGCACTTCGGCTCAGACCAGCAGCGCCATCGAGCACCTGCTCTCAGACAACGAATCAGATTGGGCAAGCAATGATTGCGTCAATCAACTCGGAAGCGAGGAGTACACCAATGAAATGGGCACGGTTATCCGAAACGTCGCCCGTTTGATCGAGGCCTCGCCTGCGGATCGCGCCGAGCACATCGAACGAAAGATGCTGGAAGACGGCTACAACACCAACTACGCCGCATCGTGGTTCCTGGTCCGTAGCGACGTGATCTTGGACCAGAATGGTCGACCCAAGCCCAAGGATTCTTCTTGCTCCGCCAATGATCTTCGGTCACTCAATGTCACTCGAGGTCCATTGACCACTCGCTTGTTAGATACTGCCAAGGCACCTAGCAGCACGGTTCCGCTTCTTTGTGACGCTTCTCCCATCGGCCAGCTTTCCAGCGACGTTGGCGAATTGGCGTCTGGAACGCCGTATGTGACTTCCATCATTGGTGAGCCAATCTTGTGTAAGGAGGATGATCCCAATTATCTCGAAGAGCCCGTGATTGCTGCGAGCACACCACGAGAAGGCGTTTCTGGTTGGTTGCGGATCTGGAACTATGACACGCGTCAGGATTACCGCGGGATGTCGAGCCATCACAGTGGCGTTTGCCATGTTTTGATGGCGGACGGAAGTGTTCGAGGCCTCTATGACTCAAATGGAGACGGCTTCATCAACAACGGGTTTCCGAAGGATAGCAACTTCTGGGCGGATGCTGAGATTGAAGCGGGTGACCTCGAACTCGCAAGCTATTACTCGCTTCACAGCAAAGGCGAAGAACTCTAAGCAGTCTAGGATGCTTCTCAGGTCTCATCGGCAAGTCGCTATATCGTCGAAACAGATGTCATCAACAGACTGTTCGCGATCACAGTGAAAATCATGTGTTTGTTTGCTGTTGAAATGTTCAGGGACTGACAGGGTTGATTGACTCAATTGCGAAGTTTGTGAGTAGCGAATGTGAAAGGTTTGTGAGTGCAACTAGTGAAGCCTGTTGACGTGAGAAGAGTGTTGTAGAACACCACCCATGTGAATGTGTTGTTGGCCACCGAGTTGGTTGAAGTGGTCGAAAGGCAACCGAATTGGATCGAACGAAAGGAGGTTCACCCTAGCCAGTGGCACATGCCATGGCGACTGAAAGAAGATGATTGGCGTGATCGCAATCACGCGATGGAATTGAATCTTGGAAGAGAGTCTCTCCACCAGGTTTCGTTCCGAAGAAAGAAGGAGTCGGTGACGCTTGATCAGCCCAGGTTTGCTGGAACAAACGTCGGCATTTGACGATCAAACGCCACCAAACTCGCCACACCCCATTTTAACACAAGGTCGAAGCCGATCGGCTTTCGACCACTGAATTCTCAGGAAAGATAATGAAGTCACCATTTCGAAAGTCAGGTTTCACTCTGATTGAATTGTTGGTCGTGATCGCGATCATCGCTCTGTTGGCAGCCTTGTTGTTGCCAGCCATCACCAAGGCTCGCGAAGCTGCCCGTGCAGCCCAGTGCCAAGCCAATTTAAAGAACATCGGCATCGGTCTGTTCAAGTACAGCAACCGTGCACCATCCGGTTCTTTCTGCAGCGGAGCGTCGGATTTTCGTCGCGATGGTTGCATGGACGAATACGGTTGGGTTGCTGACCTCGTCAATGTCGGCGACGGCAACATGAACGAGTCGTTGGACCCTTCGAACCCTTTGAAGGGCTCGGAAAAACTGAATGACTTGTACGGGAAAGACACCACGGACGCCAAGGATGCCGCACCACTGGCACGCCTGAGTGCTGGCCAGTGTGGCAAAGCAGACTGGCAGGGCGTTTCGGGCGATGGAAGTTCCACCACCTTTGGCGGAACGGCACCAGAAACCGCTGTCCGTGCCGAGTTGATTGCTCGCTACTTTTTGACCAACGGTTACAACACGAACTACGCCGCTTCTTGGCACTTGGTCCGTGGAATGGTCAAAACCGAAGCTGATCCAGCCACCGGCGAATTGACCACTTGGTCCGGCGGTGGATTCAAGGGTTTGGGCGGATCGACTGGTCCAATGAGCGTCGCCGACTTGGAGCGAAGCCGTATCAGCAGCAGCAACGTTGGCTTCATCGGTTGTGCCGCACCTGGTGACGTCGACGAAGCGATTTTGGCCGCGACTCTTGGTTACGATGGGACCGGCGTTTGGGGAACTGCACTGAATCAAACCGAAGCTGTCGAGTACATCGCCAGTGGCTCGTTGTTGACTGAAGCGTTCAATGACGGACCTGCTTACTGGAATCCGACCGCAGGAAACTTGGACTTGATTGGCAGCAACGAAACCCTGCTCGCGCAAATCGGTTGTGAGCGTGGCGAACCCACCACTGCCGGTTGTGCTGCCCCAACCGGCCCAGGCGGCAACGGTGTTTACTTGCAAGACACCCGCGACTGGTACGCCGTTCACGCTGGTAGCTGCAACATTCTGATGGGCGACGGTCACGTTGAAGTCTTCGCCGACAGCAACGCGGACGGATTCTTGAATCCTGGTTTCCCCGTCACCGGTTTGACCGAAGCTGAGATCTCTGGTGTTGGCTACGCCGACGACAAGTTGGAAATGCCTCGCGACAAGTTCTTCGCCGGTATCTTCATCAACGATGGCTACTTCAAAGGCAACTTTGAGTGATCCATTTCGGGTTTGAACAATCCGATTCTTAAGTTGGAACCATGAGGAGTTCCATCCATTCAAGCCGCGGCATCTTTTAATGGATGCCGTGGCCGTTTGACGCAAGATTTCCCCGCGAATGAACGCGAATTCTGGAAGTTCGGGGGCGCAGGTGACAGGAATTGGCTCCCGGTTTCGTTAGTACTCTTTTGATTCGAAGAATGGTTTGCGATGAGCATCACAGGGAAATTTTTGCTTGTGGGGATCCTGCTGGTTTCTATTCTGGGTGGCCTTTCGACGGGATTAGCGACCATCGTGACGTACGCTCCGTATGGCGTCTCCAAGACCGAACGCGCTGATTACGAGAAGAAGGTTTCGTTGATCAAACGCGAAGAGGCCCTGCGAAAAGAGGCCCAGTCGATGGGATTGCCGCAAGCGGTTTTGCCATCCACTCGGTACGACTTCGGGCTGGTGGATCCACACACAACCGCGTCGCATGCATTCGAAATCTGGAATCATGGGGCTGGGCCACTGACGATTGACGTTGCAGAGACAACCTGCAAATGCACTGTTGGAAGTGCACAGAAGGGAACACTGGCACCGGGCGAAAAAACGAGTGTCACGCTGACGTGGAACACAGGTCAGAAATCCGAACAATATGAACAAGCCGCGCGGGTCATAACCAACGATCCGACCCGGGAAGTGATCGATCTAACGGTCACCGGAGTGGTCAAGGCAAAGCTGTTTGTGCCTGCTCAAGGCGTTTTTCATTCGGGTGATGTGGGCGGAACCGTTGAGTCAACTTTGTTGATCTACAGCCAACAGCATGACGAGATCGCAGTTGTCAGTGCCGAGTCCGATTTGGTTGGATTCGATTGGGAATCATGTGTCGTCCCGTCCGGGTCGCAGCCGTCTTTGGCAGAACAGCAGCCGACCGTGATCAACCAGGTCAAAGTCCGGTGTCGAGCTTTGAAGCCAGGCCGTTTTCAGGGCGAAGTGAAATTGCATCTGCTGGTGGATGGCGAGTCAGAGGTGATTGAAAAAACTGTCGAGCTGACAGGCCGTGTGCACGCGCCTATCAGCTTCCACTCGCCGATGCTTCATTCGCGAGATGGACTTGAGCTGGGAACACTTGGGAACGATCAAGAGCATCAGTTTCATCTGATCGTTCGCAAGCATTTCGAAGAAGAACGTGCTCTCAGCGTTCTGGATGTCCGGCCGGAATCGCTCGATGTGTCCATCGAACCCACCAGTCGTTCAGGCAATTACCGACTGACCATTCGCATTCCAAAGGGGATGCCGTCCACGATCTTCAATTTGGATCAGAAACAAGGTTATGTCCAAGTCGGCGATCCCAACAACGAAGACTTTTCGAATTGGTTCCCTTTGATCGGAGCGGTGGTGGCGAACGATGAGTGATAACACTTCAGGAAGTGGAATCGTCTTGCGACCAGTTGGTCATCGCACCGTCGTCGGGAAGGTGGTGTCGCTCGTGTTGGGATGCCAATTGTTGTGCTGCGGCGGTTGCGGCCCCAGCAAAGAAGAGTTGATGATGCGGGCGG
>NZ_JBICHO010000367.1:0-4780 GCF_043100905.1 Rhodopirellula sp. JB055
TTACCCGCGGGCTCCCTCCCGTTTCGTTGGGACCCGGCGGGGGCCACCACCCCCCCGCCCCCCCCCCCCCCCCCCCCCCGCCAAAGCACCAACCCCCGGTGGCCCCGGGCCTACGAATGACGAACGCCGCTGACGACTCAATGTGAGCAATGGCCTGGCAGCCACGTCGGAACAAAAATAGCCCCAGAGTCAGCGTCAATCCGCTCGCTTCACGCCGCTCGACGACGGCGACCAAACACGCAAACATTGGAGGGCAAATCTTCGACTCTGCTGACAATTCAGCATCCCTCCGGGAAATCATCCAACGTAGGCCTGGTACCACCTGGCGACCTCGCCGATGCTTGGGAATAAAGCGAGGCGTCCTTGAATGCCCTTGCGAGTGCGGTGCCTGTCGACGAAGAACGATCGCCAGGTGGAACCTGGCCTACGGTTTGGCGGGCAAGCCTCGCATGGTCTTACGGCGGCAGCAGTGTTTGAACTTATCGCCGCTGCCGCAGGGGCATGGATCATTGCGGCGAACTTTCCCGCGGCGTTTGCGACGACCTCGAAACAAACGCTTGGGATCTTGGTGATACATCTTTCGAAGCATCGCGTAGAGCTTCGGATTCTTCGCTTGCAACTGAGCGGGCTTTTCAAAGAAGTATTCCGACAGCACGGCGAAGTACTCCGCCTCATTCGTGTACGCGTAATCGTCGATCCCTGAACGCGTTCCTTCCGACTGCAATTCCTCGCCCACCCATTTCACCCAGGGTTCGGTCACATCCGCGGAAGCTGACACGGGAATCCCATCGACCTCACCGTCGGCTTTGTCGACCAAGTGAGCGAACTCATGAATGCCGACGTTGCGTTTGTCGCCTGAATTGGAAAACCCAGCCAGCAATGACGGCTTGGACAAAATCATCACCCCACTGAGATGATTCACGCCGATCATCCCGAGCGTGTTTTTGTCGCCATCCCCTTCGGTTTGGTAATCCGCACCAAACGATCCCGGATAGATCAGCACTTCGCCCAATCCTGAATACTCGAAGTCCTCCAGCCCCATGATTGGGATCACCGCGCTGGCACCGACCAGAGCTCGCGTCGTTTCATCGACCTCGGTGCGGATCCCTGTGACGGCGACCTCGTCCAGAAAGATCTTCATGCGGTTGCGGAATCCCTCGCGTTGGCCTTCGTCGAGCATGCGGTAGTAGACGACATGCGTTTGCAACGCGGCTTCCCAAACGTCAGGGAACGGCGAGGCCATGACTTTCAATCGACGCACCGTTTGCCGTCGCAGCCACCAATGAGCCACCCCCACCAGAGGCAATGCGACCAGAGCCCAAGGCTGCACGATCGCAATGCCCCCGATCAGCAAAGCCAAGGAAACGGAGACACCAACCGCCCAGCGACGATTGGCTTGATCAGATTCTGGAGAAACAAGCATGGGAGGTAGCATAGAGTGCCGGGAGTCCAGAACCGAGTGGCGGAGAACTGGCAACTCACAACTCTCGCGTGTAGGCGAAATCGGGGCTGGGAGTTATTCTCGTGACTCCGTCGGCCCGACGTGACGCCGACACCCGCCTCCCTCACTCAGACTTCGGTTTCCCCGTGCACCGATTCGACTCCATTTCCATTGCTCCACCCGACGCCATTTTGGGTTTGACCGAAGCGTTCAAAGCCGATGAACGCGAAACCAAGATGAATCTGTCGGTTGGCGTTTACCAAGACGCTTCCGGCACCACGCCCGTGCTTCGCTGTGTCAAAGAGGCCGAAAAACGGCTTTTGGAAACCGAATCGACCAAGGGTTACCTCTCGATCGATGGGCTGCCGGACTATCGCGAAGCCGCCCGGAAATTGATTTTCGGCGATCAAATCGCGCCTGAGCGAGTGGCGGCCGTTCAGACCCCGGGCGGGACAGGCGCCCTCCGTGTGGCCGCGGAATTCCTAGCAACTCAGTGCGGACCGCTGCGGATTTTCTTGCCCACGCCGACCTGGGCCAACCACAACGCGATCATGGCTGCGGCCGGGTTGCCCGTGGAAACGTATTCCTACCTGGCATCGGACAAAAAGACGCTGGACTTCGACGCATTGATCGAAGACCTGAAATCGAAAACCAAGGCTGGCGACGCGGTCCTGTTGCACGCTTGTTGTCACAATCCAACCGGAGTCGACCCAACACCGCAACAATGGGAACAAATCGCCAGCGTCGTGGCGGAAAAGAAACTGATCCCGCTGTTGGACTTCGCCTACCAAGGCTTTGGCGAAGGACTCAACGAAGACGCGGAGGGAGTTCGAACGGTGCTGCGTCACGTCGACGAAGCCATCGTGTGCTCGTCGTTCAGCAAGAACTTTGGCTTGTACAGCGAGCGAGTCGGAACAGCGTGCTTGGTGTCTGGATCAGCCGACACGACCAAGGCCGCTCTCAGCCAACTCAAACGAGTCGTCCGGGCCAACTACAGCAACCCACCCCGCCACGGCGGTGCAATCGTGGCCACTGTGCTGGCCGACGCAGGACTGACTCAAATGTGGCACGAAGAACTCGCTGAAATGCGAACTCGGATCGCTTCGCTGCGAAAACAATTTGTCGATGGAATGGCCGCCACAGGCGTCGATGAGGACTTCTCATTCCTGCTGAATCAGAAAGGCATGTTCTCATTCAGCGGTTTGTCACCGATGCAAGTTGACCAATTGCGCAGTGAACATGGCGTGTATTTGGTGGGCAGTGGCAGAATCAACGTCGCTGGCATGAATGAGTCGCGGATGGAATGGTTGTGCAACGCAGTGGCGTCCGTATTGCGATAGACTACCCAAAGTTTGTCCAATGCATCGAAGACGAAACATGTAGCCGTTGCCCTGTTTCCCTCCCTCCTGATTTTCCGCCATGCCTTTGGAACTTCGTCGAGCGTTTATGGTTTTGGCTGCCATCGTGGTGATGGTGTCCCTGATCTGGGCGTCTCGATTTGATGCGATGCCGCCGGCTGATTTCAGCTTTCAGAACGGCACCGATCCCAAAACGCTCGACCCGCACCGAGCGACCGGCCAACCCGAGAGCCGGATCCTGTTCAACATCTTCACAGGATTGCTGGAAGAGTTGCCCGAAGGCGATCCCGATCCGGAAACCGGCGTCCAGCCAATGACGCCGCAACCGGGCATCGCGAAGTCTTACGAAGTCTCGCCGGACAACATGACTTACACGTTCCACTTGCGGGACGATGTGACTTGGAGCGACGGGGTGCCAATCACCTCGGCGGACTTCGTTTGGTCCTGGACGCGAATGCTGCATCCAGAAACCGCGTGCGAATACAACTTTCAACTCTTTGGCGTTCAAAACGCCGAAGCCTACGCAACCGGCGAAGTCCAACCTGGAGACAAAGTCGAAGTTGAATTGTGGGACCGTCCGGGTGAAACCATCAACAGCGAACCGGCACCGCAAACATTCCCCCGTGGCACGATCGTTCACGGCACCCTGAAGGCGCTGGAGAAACCGCCCCAGCCCAACCTCCCGGACGACGCCTCGAAAGAGGAAAAATCCAAGGCCACTGCGGATTGGCAATCCGAATGGCTGTACACCGTCGACCTGGCCCGCAAAGACGGCGACGAAATCCTCTGGGACGACGTCACGGAAACGGTCACCTACACCAAGAACTTGCAAACGCCCCTGGCCAAGGAAGACACGCAGCGAGCCCACAATGTGCTGGTCGCGTTCGACCAACTTGGCGGCGTCGAAGCTCCCGACCCAAACACGTTGATCGTGCACCTGCATGATCCGCTTCCGTATTTTCCAAACCTGACCGCTTACTACCCGTTGTTCCCGGTGCCTCGTCACTGCATCGAAGAACATGGCAAACCGATGTGGACGCGGCCCGAAAACATCGTCACCTGCGGCCCCTACAAGGTCGGCTTGCGGAAACTCCGTGACCGCGTTCGCTTGGTCAAAGACGAACGTTGGTACGACGCCGACACGGTTGGAATCGAATCGATCGATGCTCTTTCCATCGAAAGCCAAAACACGGCTCTCAACATGTACGAAACCGGTGAACTGGATTGGGTCACCGACCCGCCCGTCACCCTGATCGAAGAACTCAAGAAACGCGAGGACTATCATGCCGCGCCGTACCTGTCGGTGTACTACTACGAACTGAACACCAAACGTCCGCCACTGAATGACGTGCGAGTTCGCAAAGCTCTGTCGATGGCGATCAATCGCGAACAAATCGTCCGTGAAGTCACCAAGGCGGGCCAACAACCTGCCTTTGCATTGGTGCCGCCTGGGATCGCCGGCTACACGCCCGCCCAAGGCAACCGCGGGTCACTCGAAGAAGCCAAGCAACTGCTCGCCGAAGCGGGCTATCCCGGCGGGCGAGGATTCCCCAAGTTCACGATCCTTTACAACACCAGCGAGAGTCATAGGGCGATCGCAGAAGTCATCCAGCAAAAGTGGCAGAACAAACTCAACATCAAAGCTGACCTCCAGAACATGGAATGGGGCAGCTTCCTGGATAAACGCCAGCAACAGAAGTACGACATCTCTCGAGCCGCCTGGAACGGCGACTACCCCGATCCCAACACGTTCCTGGACCTGTTCCTCAGCAAGAGCCCGCAGAACAACACCGCTTGGGACAACCCACGCTACGACGAGTTGCTCTCTCTCGCGGCATCCGAATCCGACAAAGTCAAACGCATGGAATTGCTGGCCGAAGCCGAATCGATTTGGGCCGACGAGTTGCCCGCCATCCCCATCTATTACTACGTCGGGTTGAACATCATCAAACCCAACGTCTCCGGTTTGTTCCCGACGCCG
>NZ_JBICHO010000368.1:0-3680 GCF_043100905.1 Rhodopirellula sp. JB055
TGCGGACGCGGATGTTTTTGCGGACCGCTGAATTCTTGTGGCAGGAAGGTCACACGGTTCATGCGACCGCCGACGAAGCGGTGGAAGAAACCGAGCGGATGATCGACGTCTATGCCGACTTTGCCGAAAACTGGATGGCCATGCCGGTGATCGTCGGCAGCAAGACTCCGTTGGAACGCTTTCCCGGCGCAGTCGAGACGCTGTCCATCGAAGCGATGATGCAAGACCGCAAGGCACTGCAGGCGGGCACGAGTCACTTCCTGGGGCAGAACTTTTCGAAGGCTCAAGACATCAAATTCCAGAGTGAGTCCGGCGATATCGAATTCGCTTGGACAACCTCCTGGGGAGTCAGCACTCGTTTGCTCGGCGCGTTGATCATGACGCACAGCGATGACGATGGTTTGGTCTTGCCACCTCGTTTGGCGCCGGTTCACGTCGTGATCCAGCCGATCTACAAAAACGATTCGCGTGCGGAGGTGATGGAATACGTTCAATCGCTTCGCGACGAGTTGGCGGCCCAAAGTTACGCGGGGACTCCCGTTCGCGTGACGATCGACGATCGCGACATCCGTGGCGGTGAAAAGAAGTGGTACCACGTCAAACGCGGCGTCCCCATTCGATTGGAAGTCGGACCCAAGGACATCGCCGCTGGAACGGTCTTCTGTGGCATTCGTAATCAACCGAAAAGCGTTGGCATCGAACGTTCCGAATTGGTGGCCACAATCGGTGAAAAGCTGGCAACGTTGCAGCAAGAACTGTTTGACGCAGCGTTGAAACTGCGCGAAGACAACACTGTCGAACTCAAGTCCGAAGCAGAGTTTCGCGAGTTCTTTACTGACAAAGGCGATACCACGATCACCGGTGGATTTGCTTGGTGTCACTTCGCCGACGAGGACGCGTTGCAGCCTTTGCTCAAAGAGCTGAAAGTGACGATTCGGTGTGTGCCATGTGCTGATAACGATGTCAAAGGCACATGCTTCTTGACTGGGCAACCGGCCGCACAGCGAGCTGTTTTCGCGAAGGCTTATTGAACGTTTCGGCGGGAAGACGCGAGCCCACGTTACCGGTCACGAACCGGACGCTATCGCGTCCCGGAGGCTCAGTCAAACAGGCTGCTAGCAGCAGAACGTTTTCGGGCGGGCCGATTGATGGACCTTCGCAATCCAGAAAATGGATCAGGCGGTTGCGTTTGGATTGCTGGTCTTTTTGCGTGTTCGTCGACGAGTCACGAAGTCCATCGCTAGCAAGACCAAGCCGCAAGCCGTTGCCGCGCCCATCAATCCGGCCGGTAGAGATCCGATCCGGACGTACAGGCTGACTCTTTCGTCGCGTCGGGGTTTCGCTTCGATCACGCCGCTGACCCCTTTGGGAAGTCGCTCGATGACTCGTCCGGCGGAATCAATCCACGCCGTCGGGCCGCCATTGGCAGCCGACAGCACCGGGCGTCGGCAGCCAACCGCCACCAGTTGCGCGCACCGCAGGTGGTGATCCACCACGGCAGAATCGCGAAACCAAACGTCATTGGTCAGCGTCAGCAGAGCGTCTGGCAGTTTGGGGTTGGGACGTGAATTCAGTTCGTGCATGTGGTTGATCGGGATCCGCTCGACGGCGGTCTCGATGCACAGGTTCGGCATCAACGAGATTCCGTCCAAATCAAAACGTTCCGGTTGCGTGCCGCGGTCCAGTCCCAATCCCGGTGGCATTTGATCGCGAATCCAAGGCAAGCTATGCACCAAGGGGATGGTTTCGCCGAAGAGCACCAGATGGTTCTTCGAGTATTTGCCTGCCATCTTGCCCGCGGGGTCAACCCACACGACCCCACTGTATTGACGAGGTTGGTTGTCGTACTGAACCAACCCGCATCCGCCGATGATGGAAGGCGGGGCATCGATCGGAACGTTGGAGTTGGCGGCCATTGCCATTTGCAAATTGCTTGCGCGATCCAAAAATCCGGTCTGATTGTGTTGCACTGCAAAGCGAAGTTGCTCAGGGGCCAGTGGTGGCAACGAAGGGTCTTGCATGAAGTCGGGAACAACGAGATCCGGTCCGGTTGTCATCCAAGGCATGCCACCCGAGAACATCGACTCGGGCCAAACAACCGCCGCCACCTCGGAAGGTGAGTTCGCGACCGCATCCACGGCCATTTCAGCGTAGGCGGCGAAGATCGCACGTTCACGCTCGAGGTCTTGCTGATAGACGGTGTGCTGATTGCCGCCCAGCAACACGATCGTTTTGTTGATCGGTTCGGTGGCCATGTTCATGGTGTTGACGCCATAGACAAGCGTCGCAAGCAGCAGGCCTCCAGCGATGACCAATGAATTCCAGGGCGAATGCGAGTGAAGCGAATCGCGAACGACCCAGCGATTCATCGCGTCGAACATGGCCACGTTGACGCACACGACCACAAAGCTGACAGCGTAGGTGCCGCCCAAATCTGCGATCTGAATCAGCATGGGCATCTCGGCCAACGCATGGCCGAGCATCAACACCGAGATGCCGGTGAACAGATAGTTTCGGATCCATTCCAAACCCACCCAGATCACCGCAGCCACGACGCAAGAAGGGATGCCACCTCGCCAGCCCGTTTGGGCCGAGGGGGAGAGATGCCATCGCCGCAACAGTGCGATAAACAGAAGCGGGTAGACCGCCAGGTAAGCCGACAATGCCATCCAAGGCAGGAACATCAACGGGTGCGCGTGCCGGAGTCCTTGTAGGCTGATCAGCCAATAGGCAAGCGAGGCCACGTACAGCGAACGTTTCCATGGCGAACGGGGATCAACATCAACAATCGCCAGCAGCGGGACCAACGCCACCAAGACCAGCGGGCCCAACCCGATGGGTGGACCGGACATCCAGAGGATCGCCGCGTGGGCAAAAGACGCTGCCAGCAGCCACCGCGTCGAAGCGGGAACCGTGGGCACTGGGGTGGCAAGGTCCGATGGCGAGGCATCGGCGTCAGAATTGAATTCGCTCAACGGAAGGGGCTCACGTTCGCGGGCAGGTTGTTTGCCCCGTGAAATACCAGCCCGCGAGCGGGCCGGCAACCCGTTTCATTCTTGCGTGGCCGACATCAGGCCTTGGCGGCGCCTGGCCAGAACCGTTTCCAGCGGCTTTCGTTGCCCGCTTGGCCTTCCGGTCCTTCTCCCTCTTCGGAAGGTGCTCCGGCGTCAACGTGTGTCAATCGATGAGCAACGTCCCGGAAAGCCTGGGTCAAGGCTGCCTTCGGGGCTTGCGAGATCAACGGCACACCGTTGTTGCGGACTTCGACCATCGTGCGATAGTCATTGGGAAGCAACGCGAAGATGTCACGGCCAAGTGTTTCCTTGGCCTTTTTCAAGCTGATCTGTCCCGCGTCCAAACCGGCTCGGTTGACGATGATTTCAACCCGATCGGCCAGCCCTTCGGTTTCTTCAAAGCTCATCATCAGCCGCACAACATTTCGAAGTCACGGCAAGTCCAACTGGGTGACCAGCAAGACCTTCGACGCGGTTTCGATCGCGATCATGTCGAGCGCGTTGTAGGTTTTGGACAGGTCCACGATCAGGTGCGTGAACGACGCTTTCAACAACCCGATGACCTTGCGAAGGCTTTCCGCATCGATCGCTTCGAGATCGTGCAGTTCGACCGGGCGGGGCAGCAAGTACAGACCGCTGGAGTGTTTGGTCAGTGACTTTTTAAGC
>NZ_JBICHO010000369.1:0-4623 GCF_043100905.1 Rhodopirellula sp. JB055
CCCATCGCCAACTTCCGCCGGATCAGCGATTTCATAATCGTTGATAATCGCGAACCCGGCCGCTGCAAAGAAACCGCTGGGTAGCGAGGCCACCTGAGCATCCGCGGCGGTCAACGCCAAAGGATCGTCGGCGACACCAACCGATGCGGTCGAAGCCAAACACCCCGATAACACCCAAGCGAACGTACGCCGACCTGGCTGAATCCCTCGGATCCAACGCATCGTTTCATAAAAACGTTTCATCGTGACCTCTGCAAAAAGTCTCGATGTGGTGCGATGAAGCGAGGGGGCGTCACCAAACCACCAATCCCATGTAGATTCCAGCATTGCGGTCGTCTTCCTTGACGGGTCATGCAAAAAGTGAAAGCTCGTTCGATCAACGACCTTCCCGTGCATCCTTCGGGTCATGACGAACACTCTCTCCAAATCAGTTGAACCTGCTGGCACAATTGCGCCGCTGGATCGACACAAATCCGGCACAACCCGCACAAACGGACCTGGACGCTTGATCGAAACCATGAGGGACCTAAACGACCCCCGACTCTCGCCTTACCGCGATTTGCGGCATCGCGAAACCGACGGAGGGTTCATCGCCGAAGGCAGTGTCGTCGTTCAGCGATTGCTGCAAAGTGATCTGCAAGTTCAATCCGTTCTGATTCACGAAGGACGGGAATCGAAGTACTTGCCACTGATTCCCGAGGGGGTGCCGGTCTACCTGATCCAGCGAGAATCGGGCAAAGAACTCGCCGGCTACGACTTCCACCGCGGGGTGCTGGCCCATGGTGTCAGCCCCACCATCCACCCGATGGAGGTCTTTCGCCATGAAACCCAACCATCGTTGGCCCTGGCATTGGTTGGCCTGAGTGATCCAGAAAACATGGGAAGCTTGCTGCGTTCGGCGGCCGCACTGGGCGTTCGCGACATTCTGCTCGGACCGCAAACGATCTCACCCATGACCCGCCGCGTCATCCGAGTCAGCATGGCATCGGTGTTTCGGCATCGCTTCTATCGCTTTGACCAACCCGCGGATCAATTGCGAGACTTAGCGACCGCCGGATTCGCCTCCATTGCCACGATCCTCGATGACACCGCGATCCCGCTAATCGAACTGCCAAAAACAATCCCATCCAAACGCCGAATCCTGATCGTCGGCAACGAAGCCAATGGCTTGCCACCTGAGGTTGCCGAAGCAGCCACGCATCGCAGCACGCTGCCAATGAAAAACAACACCGACAGCCTGAACGTCGGAGTCGCGTCAGCCATCTTCCTGTACGAGTTGACTCGCTCAACGGGAACCGATCATGTCGACGGCTGAGCCCCCGCATTTGCTGTCCGCGTTGTTGCATCAAACCAAGCAGCGGCCACTCGAAGTCGCTTTGATCGATTCCCAAACAGGCGATGCCGCCTTCACCTGGGCCGAACTGACTTGCCACGTCGACGCGATCGCGAAAGTGCTGCGGTCGAAATTCTCAGGCGCGATCGCAACCAAACGTTTGACCTATCGATGCACCAACCATCCCGACGATGTGGTGTTGTCCTTGGCCTGCATCGCTGCCGGGGTCACGGAGATCCCCATCGACGCGTTCCTGCCTGAAGCTCAACAAGAGATGCTGATCCAGCGATCCAAAGCGATGCACTGGGATCACGAAACACATGCTCGCTCGATTTCCTCCAACAACCTGACCAACGCGATCTCGGACTTGGAAGCATCGGCCAGGGAAGTCGACCTTCAAGCTCCGTCGCTGGTTCTGTGGACAAGCGGCACGACTTCCGAACCTCGAGGCGTGATGCTGTCCCAGCACAATCTGACCACCAACGCAAAAGCGAAATTGTTGGCGGTCCCTCAACATACCTCGGACCTCCGACTGTCGTTGCTATCCATCGCTCACGCCTACGCGCGAACCAGCGACATGGGAACTTGGTTGTTGTCAGGCTGCCGATACAGTCTCGGTCGAGGCCGGTCCACGCTGCGTTCACTGCCGAGTTCTCTCTCGCCAACTTTGATCAACGCCGTGCCCGTGTTGATCGATGACATCTTGCACAAAATTGAATCTAGCCAGGACAACTTTCAATCGCTGCGTTTGATCGGCTGCGGCGGCGTCGCCATGTCCTCCCAGCACTTCGATCGATGCCAGCGAAACAACCTCGGTGTCATTCAAGGCTACGGCTGCACCGAAACGTCACCGGTGATTTGCAGTGCGTCCCCTGACAACGCGACTCCCAATCGAGTCGGCCCCTTGGTCGCAGGATGGGAATCCAAGGTCGAACACGGGCGTCTGTTCGTACGAGGCCCCGGCGTGATGCTCGGCTACCTCGACGACGAAGCCGCGACGCAGCAAAAGATCTCGCCGGACGGTTGGCTCGATACCGGTGACCTGATTGAGATCCATGACGATGGCCAATTTCAGATCCTGGGCCGAGCCGACGATGTGATCGTGCTGGACAACGGATTCAAAGTCTTTCCCGCCACCATCGAACGCCGACTGCTGCAGCTAGCGGGAATTGAACAAGCCGTTCTGCTGCATCACCAAGGCCAGCTTTGGTTGCTACTCTCACACAACCAGCCCCAAGCAACCGCCGACGCTCCAACCGGCCGCGATCCAGTCGAATCATGCTTGGCCGAAAGCCTTCCGCCGGGAACAAGCGTGAAGCGACTCAAGCTGTCCAAACCATTGTCCATCCAATCCGGAGAACTCACCGCCAAGGGAACCCCACGCCGACCAATTATCTGTGAGCGCCGACTTTTCTAATCACCAATAATCCATCGCTCCCAATCAGGCGGGGTCGTAAGCTTCGCTGCCCAGTCCCCTGCCCCGTGGCATGTACGCGCACATGACGATGCCGAGGAAGTACAGGAATAACAGTGGCACCGCGAGAGCCACCATACTGGTCACGTCGGCCGGTGTGACGATCATCGAAATGACGAAAATCACCAACACCGCGACTCGCCAACTGTTGATGTAGTCCTGCGTTTGAATCAAATCGATGCGTTGCAGGAACAGCATCACCAATGGCAACTGGAACGCGACACCAAATCCCAACGGCAACATCAATACAAAGTTGACGTAATACGTCAGCCGAGGTTCCACCGCGACGTCCATCGATCCATTGAACTGCAGCAAGAACGTCAGCACGTAGTGCAGCACCAACCCAAACGCCAGCACAACCCCGGACACAAACAGCACCACGCTGAAAGGCAGGTACACGTACACGTAGCGGCGTTCATGGCTGTGCAATCCCGCGGCAACAAACGACCACAGGTGATAGAAGATCATTGGGGAGGCGAGCACCGCACCGACGATCAAACCGGCTTTCACCCAAATCATGAACGGCTCTTCAATCTTCAAAGAACTCAATCCGCGTTCGCTACGACGAAGATGAATGGCCGGCACCAATTCATCGGGGTTGGGGATCTTCCCCATCGATTTCATCAATTCCGCCGTTGTGATTCTGGCGGGAACCACCAGGGAATCAGCCTCGCCGTCCTCCGATTCAGTATCCGTACTCGCTTCCTCTGCCGGTTCGGGCTCCATCGCAGAATCAGGGACGTCTTTCGATTCCGCGATCGCGTCTTCGATCGACACCGGGACGCTGGCCGATGGCAGCGTGTACACCACATCCGCCACCAGGGAATTAGATGTCAGAAATTCGTAGAACCGACTGACCTGAGGGTCTTCCTTGCGATCAGGCAGCCCCATTTCTTTCAAATCACGATCGGCGTTGTACTCGATGATCGCCTGCTTCAGCGGCTCCTGAATGAAACGCACCACTCGGTTGGCGAACATCAATCCAACAGCCAATCCGATCAGCAACCAAATGATTGCTTTGACCAGAGAGCCACGGAGTTCTTCGAGATGCTCCCCGAACGTCATCGTCGAATTGTCGAACAAATCGTCTTTGGGTCGCGCCAGTGCTTCCACGAGTTTCTATCCACCAGGGGAGGGAGGGTACATTGTGTTGAGTCATTCAGTGTCGGACCATTCTAACTGACCAATCCAATCTCGCACGGTGCCATTCATGACCGATCCAACTTCCTCTTCCAAACCCGCGACCTCGGTTTCCGTGGATTCCGTTTCGCCACAAACGCTCACTGGCAAACGAGTTTTGTCGTTTGTGGGCGAAATTTACGAGGACTTGGAACTGTGGTACCCCAAACTCCGCCTGATCGAGGCCGGAGCGGAATTTTTTGTCGCGGGCCCGAAAGCGGGAGAAAAATACAACGGCAAACTGGGTTATCCGTGCGTCAGCGACTTGGCCATCGAGGCCTGCGAGGCCCATTCCTTCGACGGATTGCTGGTTCCGGGCGGGTTCATGCCCGATAAATTGCGGCGAGACCCGAAGGTGCTGCAACTCGTCCGAGACTTTGACGCCGCGAAAAAGCCGATTGCCGCGATTTGCCACGGTGGCTGGATCCCCATCTCGGCGGGAGTCTACCGAGGCGTTCGCGTGACGGGGTCACCTGGCATCAAGGATGACCTCGTCAATGCCGGTGCGATCTTCGAAGACGCTTCCGTCGTGGTCGACGGGCACCACGTCAGCAGTCGCCGCCCCGACGATCTGCCCGATTTCTGCCGCCACTTCATCGCCCTGCTCGCGTGCCCCAACCTGTAGTTCGGTGGTCCC
>NZ_JBICHO010000370.1:0-4438 GCF_043100905.1 Rhodopirellula sp. JB055
GTTGGGTCACTCAGTGCCGTTCAATACGTTTGGGGAGCGGAAGAACCGATCACCTGGATGAACGCCTTCATCGGAACCATCCAAGGCTGCGTCGGTGAAACCAGTGCTTTGCTGTGCTTGGTCGGTGCATTGATCCTGATCGCCACCGGCATCGGATCGTGGAAAATCATGGCTGGCGTCATCGCCGGTGTGACCGGGACGGCGTTACTGCTGAACGTCGTTGGCAGCGAAACCAACCCCATGTTCGCAGTACCGTTTTACTGGCACCTGGTCATCGGCGGAGTCGCCTTTGGGTTGGTGTTCATGGCGACTGACCCGGTCAGTGCCTCGATGACCGAATTGGGTAAATGGGTTTATGGGATCCTGATTGGATTCATGACTGTGCTGATTCGCGTCATCAACCCTGCTTTCCCAGAAGGCATCATGCTGGCGATCTTGTTCGGCAACGTGTTCGCACCGTTGATCGATTGGGGCGTCGTCCAACTCAACATCCGCCGGAGGGCCGCACGCTATGTCACAGCCTGATTCCACTTTGAAAACGATCGTGACCGCGACGATTCTGTGCGTGGTCTGCTCGTTCGCCGTCAGCGCCGCCGCAGTGGCTTTGCGACCACGGCAAGAAGAAAACAAAGTCCTCGACCGCCAACGCAACATTTTGGATGCGGCCGGTTTGTCGATGGGCGAATTCGGAAAGCCAGCCGCTGAGCTGGACAAAGAACAAATCGAAACGCTGTGGGCCTGGGTCAGTCCTGAATTGATTGACCTGGAGACCGGGGAAGTCGACACCGATTTGGTCGGCGAAGACGCTGAAAAGTACGATCCTCGCGAAGCAGCCAAGAAGGACGACGAGAGCATCGAGATCACTGACCCGCAATTTGACATTGGCGTTCCTCGTCGTGAAAAAGTCGCTCGCGTTTACTACGTGAAAAAACCAGGCAGCGAAAAGATCGAGATGGTCGTGTTGCCCGTCTACGGCAAAGGCCTCTGGTCAACGCTGTATGGCTACATGGCGTTGAAGAACGATCTGGAAACGATCGCTGGTTTGACTTTTTATGAGCACGCGGAAACACCCGGTCTGGGTGGCGAAGTGGACAACACGAAATGGAAAGCCCAGTGGGTCGGCAACAAACTGTATGACTCGGAGGGCAACCCCGCCGCTCGCGTTGCGAAGGGGCCTGCACCCGACGGCGACGATTTCGCGGTCGACGGTTTGTCCGGTGCCACGATCACTTGTCGCGGTGTGACCAACCTCGTGCGTTACTGGGCCGGTCCCAACGGATACGGACCGTTCCTGAATCAACTGAAGCAACGAATTTCCGGTGACGCATCCGCGGAAGCCGATCAACCCGAATCCTCCGTCGAAAGCGGTGTCGAACAATACGACATCGACAACGTCGGTCCCAAAGAACCGGTGGGAGAGTAAACCATGGCTGCCCCCAAAGTCGGCAAGGTCCTGTTTGGACCCGTCATCGATAACAACCCGATTGCGTTGCAGATCCTGGGCATTTGTAGTGCTCTGGCCGTGACGACCAGCATCCAAGTGTCGATCGTCATGTCGCTCGCGGTGATCGCGGTGACGGGATGTTCGAACGCAGCGGTTTCGTCCATCCGCCATTACATTCCCGGCAGCATCCGGATCATCGTGCAGATGACCGTGATCGCGTCGCTGGTGATTGTCGTTGACCAAGTGCTGAAGGCGTACATGTACGAAATCAGCAAACAGCTTTCGGTCTTCGTCGGTCTGATCATCACCAACTGCATCGTCATGGGACGTGCGGAAGGCTTTGCCATGAAGAATGGCGTTTGGATCAGTTTCCTCGACGGAATCGGCAACGGCCTCGGGTACGGATTGGTCCTGCTCGTTGTCGCGTTCTTCCGCGAATTGTTCGGCAGCGGTTCGCTGTTGGGCTTTGAGCTCTTTCAACTCGACCGCAACGGCGGTTGGTACAACCCGAACAACTTGATGCTGTTGCCGCCCAGTGCGTTCTTCATCATCGGGTTCTTGATTTGGGTCATTCGTTTGAACAAACCCGAACAAATTGAAGAGGCCTAAGTCATGGTCGAGCAATACCTCAGTATCTTTTTGAAGGCGGTTTTCGTCGAGAACTTGGCACTCGCATTCTTTTTGGGAATGTGCACGTTCTTGGCCGTCAGTAAGAACGTCAAAACGGCGATCGGTTTGGGCGTCGCGGTCATCGCGATTGAAACGATCACCGTGCCGGCCAACCAACTGATCTACAGCCTGCTGCTGAAGAAAGGTGCGTTGACCTGGGTCAACGATTTCCTGATCAGCACGGACACGTACAACTTCGCGGAGGTCGACCTGACCTTCCTCGGGTTCATCAGTTACATCGGCGTGATTGCCGCCATGGTTCAGATCTTGGAGATGTTCCTCGATCGGTTCATGCCCAGCCTTTACAACGCGTTGGGGATCTTCCTGCCCCTGATCACAGTGAACTGTGCCATCTTGGGTGCGTCGCTGTTCATGGAGCAACGTGAATATCCGTTTGGCGAATCAGTCGTCTTCGGCTTTGGATGTGGCGTCGGTTGGGCGTTGGCGATCATGGCTTTGGCCGGAATTCGCGAAAAATTGAAGTACAGCGACGTTCCCCCGCCGCTTCGCGGTTTGGGAATCACGTTCATCACGGTTGGTTTGATGTCGTTGGCGTTCATGTCCTTCAGCGGCATCCAGCTTTAACGAAATCGGATCGTTCCCTTGCGTGCGTCAGCCAGAAGGTTGGCAGCAGTGAGTTTGTCAGCCACAGCGGCTGACGTGAGTTTTGACTGTCAGGCTGAATCGCCTCGCGTGCACCCCTCAACTTTTGATTTAAAATGCTTTCCCTTCCTTTGATGATGGCGGCCTCCGCCAGCACGGTCGTCATTCTCGGCGTCGTCATGTTCACCGTTGTGGTGATCGCATTGGTGCTGCTGATTTTGGCCGCCAAGAGCCAATTGGTTGCGTCCGGCCCGGTCAAAATCATGATCAATGGCCAAAAAGAAATTTCCGTCCCGGCCGGCGGAAAGCTGCTCGGTGCTCTCGCGGATGCGGGCATCTTCGTCAGCAGTGCCTGCGGCGGCGGTGGGACCTGTGCTCAGTGCAAAGTCAAATTCACCGAGGGTGGCGGCGATTTGCTGGCGACTGAAGCTGGCCACATCAACAAGAAAGAAGCCGCTGAGGGCGAACGATTGTCCTGCCAGGTCGCAGTGAAAACCGACATGGTGGTGGAGGTTCCACCGGAAGCGTTTGACACCCAGAAATGGGAATGCACCGTCAAAAGCAACGACAACGTTGCGACGTTCATCAAGGAATTCGTGCTGCAGCTTCCTGAAGGTGCCGAAGTCGACTTCCGTGCCGGGGGTTACATCCAAATCGAATGCCCGCCGCACGAAGTCCACTACAAAGACTTCGACATCGACGAAGAGTATCATCCCGATTGGGACCAGTACAACATTTGGCGGTACGTTTCGAAGGTGGAAGAACCCGTCGTGCGTGCGTACTCGATGGCCAACTACCCTGGCGAGAAGGGCATCATCATGCTCAACGTCCGGGTCGCTTCGCCACCACCACGTGCTCCCGAGGGAACACCGCCTGGGAAGATGAGCAGTTACATCTTCTCGCTCAAACCCGGCGACAAGGCCACGATCAGTGGTCCTTACGGTGAGTTCTTCATCAAGGACAGCGACGCGGAAATGGTCTACATCGGTGGTGGTGCCGGGATGGCTCCGCTGCGAAGTCACATCTTCGAATTGTTCAAACGCCAAAAGACGGACCGCAAGGTCAGCTACTGGTACGGCGGTCGAAGCCTGCGTGAGTTGTTCTACATCGAACACTTTCGTGAAATCGAAAAGGACTTCCCGAACTTCCAGTTCAACATCGCGTTGTCTGAACCACAACCGGAAGACAACTGGGACGGCTACGTCGGTTTCATTCACCAAGTCTTGCTGGACAACTACCTCAGCACGCACCCCGCGCCGGAAGACATCGAGTACTACATCTGTGGCCCACCAATGATGAACGCCGCTGTGTTCCGTATGCTCGATGACCTGGGTGTCGAACCCGAAAACATCGCCTACGACGACTTCGGCGGGTGATGAGACGGTGACTGGTTGCCGTTGCAAGCCATTTGAATGCAATGGAGTATTGCGAGTTTGTAGGCAACCGAGGCCCTCGGTTGCCGTCCAGTTTGAATGCAACTGAGAGCCGCAGTTGCTTACGAGACTAGTGCAACTGAGAGCCTCAGTTGCTTACAAGATTAGTGCGACTGAGAGCCTCAGTCGCCTACGGGTGAGCCATCTTCCGAGTCTCTCGGTTGCGAAGCATTCATGTAGGCAACCGAGGCCCTAGGTTGCCATGTTTTGGGTTAGAAACCGAGGCCCCTCGGGTGTCATGTTTGACGTAGGCAACCGAGGCCCTTCGGTTGCCATGTTTCAGGTTGGG
>NZ_JBICHO010000371.1:0-9937 GCF_043100905.1 Rhodopirellula sp. JB055
TGTGCGCCTTTGCCGGTGCGTGATTGAATTGGTCAGTGTGCAGCGTTTTGATGAAGCACAAATCGTCTGCAACCGACTGCAGGTTTGGCATCAGATTCGAAATCTCAGCTCCTGATTCTCCGCAGCGTTGGAACTGAAAAGATTGATCCTTTGGAGTGCCAAACAGCTTCGGTTGTTCACGAATGAACGCCAGTTGCTTCCCTTGAAAGAACTCATCGGGGCAGAGCTGACCCGAACGTTCTTGCAAGATGGGTTTATGGTCATAGAGGTCCAAGTGAGACGGGGCACCCACCATGTGAATGTAAATCACACTCTTGGCTCGTGCAGGATGATGTGTTCCGAGGACGCGACCCGTCTGCTCTTGCCCGAAGGCACGGTTTTGCTCTGCTTGAAACAGGGAGGTCAGTGCGAATCCACCGAGTCCCATGCCGGTGCGTTGAAAGAGTTGCCGGCGAGTTGCGTTGGCAACCGTTGCTGCGGCGGCACCACGGAACGGCTGCTTCGATTGGGAGGGAGGCATCGTTGACGTTTGTTATGAAGAAGGGGAACTTGCGGAGAGGATTCAGTCCTTCGTGATTGTCTCGTCCAGATTCAGCAAGACGTTGGCAACATAGAACCAAGCGGCCAATTCAACGTCGGTGGAAGACGAGGTGAGCGCCAACGGGGCGTCGGGCATGGGGAACGAATTCCCTCGAACGAGTTGCTGGGCTTCTTGGGGATGAGCTTGAAGGTGTGCTTTTCGCTCGCGATATAACGCCAACAGACGGGAGGATTCTTGTTCGTCTGGTTGTCGTGCCAACACAATTTGGAACGCTCCTGAAAGTCGTTGGGTTTCATCTGGACTTGGATGTTCACGTAGGATTCGAATGGCGAGCCCGAGAGCCATTTCCACGTAAGCGGGATCGTTGAGCAACGTCAGGGCTTGCAGCGGAGTGTTGGTTCTCGGTCGTCCGACGACGCAAGAGCTTCGGTCCGGCCCGTCGAAATTCACAAAGCTGGGATAGGGTGCTGCGCGTCGCCAAATCACATA
The DNA here is from genome assembly GCF_043100905.1 of Rhodopirellula sp. JB055. Classification (NCBI taxonomy): domain Bacteria; kingdom Pseudomonadati; phylum Planctomycetota; class Planctomycetia; order Pirellulales; family Pirellulaceae; genus Rhodopirellula; species Rhodopirellula sp. JB055. Next base: position 1,031 of record NZ_JBICHO010000371.1, read on the forward strand.
GATGCCACGTCGGTAGCGGTCTTGGTCGGTTGCCGCGACCCATTTGGGTTCGTTCCGGCCGACTTGACGCCAGATTCCTTTGGGTTGGTAGGGCATGATGGGAGGACCATGCATCTTGGTTGAGAGCAAACCGCTGACGGCCAAGGCATTGTCGCGAATCATTTCTGCTGACATGCGAAAGCGTGGTCCCCGGGCGTACCATTTGTTCGCGGGGTCCGCTTCGATCTGTTCCGCCGTGACTTTGGAATCCTGCCTGTAGGTTTCGGAAGTCACGATCGTTTTCAGGACGTGTTTCATGGACCAACCTGATTCAACGAATTCAACGGCCAACCAGTCGAGCAAATCCGGATGCGTTGGAGGCGAAGACTGAGTGCCAAAGTCTTCCAGCGTGTTGACAATTCCATGACCGAACAACTGGGCCCACCAGCGGTTGACCGTCACCCGAGCGGTGAGCGGATTCGAAGGATCCACCAGCCAATTGGCCAGCCCCAAGCGATTCTTCGGAAGGTTCTCGTTCATTCGATGGAGAGCCATCGGTGTCCCCGGCGCGACTTTGATACCTGGTGACAAGTAGTCGCCGCGTTGCATCAAAAACGTTTCTCGCTGCTTATCGAGTTCCACCATGACAAGTGTGGTGTCAGGCTGGATCGCATTGAGTTGCTTGGTCAGTTTTTGAATGCGTCGTTGCAGCGAACGAGCCGTGGGATTGGATGCTTCGAAATGGTTTTGTAGCTTCGTTTGTTCGCTCGGTGATCGGTCCTCCGGTTGTTTCTTTACCGCCGTTGCCACTTCTTCGGGGACGTCGAATGCGATCGCATCGCCACACAGTGCCGAGAGACGCACGCGACCAATCGTTCGGCCTCTTCCGTAGTTTTGTTCCAATCGAAATCGCAACGTGGCACCGGGTTTGGAACCGAGCGGGTCTTCGAGCAGAAACTGCGCCCAGTGAGATTGTTGAAACTTCTGTCCAATCGCCCACCCTGTTTTCGGATCACCGTCAATCGCGTTGGCGACTGGCCAATTGGGTTGAGAGTAGTCGGCGGATGGTGAGTGAAGTGTCATGGGGGAGTTTGCGTTGCCGTCCTGTGAGACAACTGTCACCTCCAATTCACTCAGGATGAAATTGGATCGCACGGCATCACCGCGACCGGGGCCGGTTCCTGGGAGTTCAGGATGCGTCAGGGCTTCGACCTTCCATCCGACAACATTCGCTGGAATTTCATTGCAGGTGATTTCATAAACAGTTGTGTCGGGCAATCTGCCCTGGAACAAGATCGATTGGTCATCCAGGATTTCGAAGTCTTCTCCGCCGGTCGCTTCAACGGAAGCGATCGGCAGTGTTTGCCACTGAGGCGGTGTGTCGAGTGCCGTTCGAAGTCGTTTCGTCCAGCCCCTCCAATCACCTGCTTTTAGAACGGCTTTCCGTTTTGCTTGGAGCGAAGCGATTTCGGCCTTCAGTTGGCTTTGGGTGGTCGCTTGTTCGGGAGAAAGAGGCAAGTCCATCTTGGGGCCCCAGAAGTCAAAGGACACGCCTTTGCCACTTGGATTTTCGACCTCCATCGGTGTGTTGTTGAAAAACGCGAAAAGCTTGTAGTACTCTTCCTGGCTGACCGGATCGTATTTGTGATCGTGACACTGGGCACATTCAATGGTCATTCCCAGCCATGCGGTGGCGGTCGCGTTGACTCGATCAACCACTTGGTTCACGCGGTTTTCTTCTGGATGGACACCGGCTTCGACGTTGCAAGTGACGGTCCGATGAAATCCGGTTGCGATCTGTTGATCGATCGTTGCGTCCGGCAACAAGTCGCCAGCGAGTTGTTCGATTGTGAACTGATCAAACGGCATGTCGTCGTTCAACGCCTGGATCACCCAGTCGCGATAGGCCCAACTGTCTCGCAATTGATCGGCTTGGAATCCATTCGAATCGGCATAGCGTGCCAAGTCCAGCCAAGGTCTGGCCCAGCGTTCGCCAAATTGCTCTGCAGCCAACAACCGATCCACCAGTTTTTCATAGGCGTTCAAATCGGGATCGTGAACGAACGAGTCGACTTGGTCCGGCGTGGGGGGCAGACCCGTGAGGTCGAGTGAGACTCGGCGAATCAGTGTCCTTCGGTCGGCGCGTTGCGCAGGATGGAGTCCGCGAACTTGCAATCGATCCCAAACGAAACGGTCCACCGGATGCGATGACCAAGCGACTCGATCTGCTGTGGGAACAACAGGCCGAGTCGGAGCAATGAACGCCCAGTGCTGTTCGTATTCGCCGCCCTCGGCAATCCATTTCTGTAGGAGCGATTTTTGGTGGGCCGAGAGTTTGCGTTTGGAATCAGCCGGCGGCATTCGCAAACCGGGGTCTTCAGAAAAGATCCGATTGATCAGTTCACTTTGCTCGGGCCGGTGCGGGACGATCGCCGCGGTTTCTGAAAGTTCCTGACGCGAACCGTCCTGTGTGTCGATCCGCAGGTCGGCTTCTCGTGAGGCCGCGTCGGGTCCGTGACAATGGAAGCAGTTTTCCGAGAGAATCGGGCGAATGTCTCGGTTGAAATCAACCGCAACGGCTTCTGACGCGACGGCCGTGACCAAAGCCAGCGTCAACCAACACACACTGAATGAGTGGTTCTTTCCCAAACAGAAATCCATGCTCGTCACGATCAAAGAGGATTGAAATGCGGTGATCCGTGACGAGAGAGTCTAACAGGCAGGGCACGCGGAAACGAATGAAGGTTGATGGGTCCCTGGTCTCGATCGCTCGCATGCCCGTCGGTTCATCATTGGGGAGTTGGATCAGCGAACTTGGAAGTGTGATCGTGGACGATTCGCCAGCCTTCCGGAAAACGCTGGAACACGAGCGTGAATCGGCCGCCCATCGGTTCGTCTCGTTCGAGTTTCCAGACTCCCAGGACTTGCATGGCAGCGCCGCTGAGTGGCAAAAATTCGAGCTCCGTGAACGTGAGCTTTCCCATTTCTTTCGACGTTGGATAGCGTTTCTTGTATCGCTGCCACGTCGCGTCAAACCCGCGGGTCACTTCGCCAGCGGAGGAGAACGTGAGCTGGTCGCTCTTCCAGTAGACGTCCATGAACGCGTCGATGTCGCCCGCATTCCAGTCGCTGGCTTGCTGCTGAATCAGAGCCGTGATTTCCGCCTCGGGTGAGTTGGTTTGGTCCGCTGGGGCTCCGCCGTTGTCGAGGATCAAGTGCGTCTCGAATCGTCCGGTGCTGTCGGCAGCGGCGCAGCTCATGCCGGGTGTGTTGTGCTGCATCACGATCTCGCCGGTTTGTGAAACGGCGATCAATCCACCGATGCCAGGCTGAAGACGATTCTGCATGATCTCCGTGACGGATGACTCGAGCGATTTGCTCGCGTAACGCATTTGTGCTGCGATGTCATAAGCGACGCTGTTTCGAATGTACTCTTCACCAACACCGGTGCCGGAAACAGCGCACAAACCATTGGCGGCGTAGGTGCCCGCACCGACGATCGGTGAATCGCCAACTCGTCCGGGCAGCTTTTTGGCGGTGCCACCGGTGCTGGTTCCTGCGGCTAGGTTCCCATGCGAATCTAGCACCACGCAGCCGACAGTTCCCAAGTGAGATTCGTCTTCCTCTTGATTCACCGAAGCAATGTTCGCAGCTTCATCGTCATCGTGTTGGGACAGAAAGTATTTCGGATCGACGAGAGGTACTTGCTGAGTTTCCGCAAACTCATCGGCACCGGGACCGACGAGCAGCACGTGTTTCGTGTTTGTCATCACCTGGCGAGCAAGCGAGATTGGATTCTTGACCTTGGTCACACCAGCAACGGCGCCACAACCGAGCGTCTTGTCATCCATCACCGAAGCGTCCATTTCCACGCGTCTGTCGTTTGTCAAAACAGAACCGCGGCCGGCGTTGAAAATTGGATTGTCTTCCAAAGTGCGGATGACGGCTTCGACGGTGTCCATGGCGGTTCCGCCACCGGCGAGCATGTCGCGTCCAGTTTGCAACGCGCGTTGCAAAACGGCGGTACGTTGCCGACTCGATGCATCGCCAAGTTGTGCGGGGGAGCTGCCTGCTCCGCCATGAATCACGATTGCCCAGGTTGGTTTCATGGCTGGCTCTTCACTGTGGGTGCTCCTTGTGCTGAACAACGCCAGCAGAATAGCGGAGACAAGGATCGTCGCATTGAACTTCATACTTCAGGCCTCATGCGTCGGCGACACAACGAACTGGAATCAACTTCGAAGCCATCTTCTGTCGGCGAGAGAGTCGCGGGAAGGGGACGCGATTGGGCGGATCGCGACGAAGAGATGAGACTGGGGTTTGAGGGCTGCAGTAGCGCCTGCCAGAGCCCGATTCGGTGGGGATTCCCCGGTTCAAAAGGGAGCTTTTTGAGGCGGATGTCACGGGAATTGTTTTTTTAAAAGACGGCGGCGGTACAGTGTGAAACTGGCAACATGTTGGGTAGGCGGATGCGTTCGTTACACAAGTTTTTGCTACAGGAGAACTCACTATGTCTCGTTCATCCCATCGCCATTCCCGTCCGCTGGAACATCTCTTTCGAGCCACAACGCAATCAGGAATCTCCAATTCGAGGATGATCAATTTTGAGCCCAGCCCGAATGTTCAGCGATTGAACATGGAGCACGATGGCTCACTCGTTCAGGACAAGAAACCACCGTCGTCGATCAACCGCATTGCCGCTTATGAGCGACAGCACCTGCCGACGGGGAGACGGTTGGTGGATACCGAAGCAGTGGACCATTGCTTTGGCAGCGACGTGGATTACTTGGTGGGTTTGGACGACTGCTCAAGCCAATGACGTGGGCGTTGCCACGTTGGCTGGTGATTCACGGGGGCGAATTCTTGTGACACTTCGAAACAGAAGCATCCTTTGTTGAAGGAGAGAATACGTGGCCGTGATGGCCGCCCTATCCATGTTCCTTTCTTTCACGACGCGCAGAGGTGCACGATGAATTTCCAACGAGTCTCCTTCCTGATCGCAACGGCTTTGCTGTTGGCTGCTTTCTGCAGCAGCGACGTCGTTGCCCAGTGCCGGTCGGGTGGTGGCAGATCGCCAAGCGGTAGCCCAGCCTCGTACGCAAGCAACTCGATGTATCCGCAGAACGCTCTGGTCTCCAATCGGTATTCCCAGGGCAACTTGGCCGCGCTGCAGTACCAGCAACAGCAGTTTGCGACTCAGCGCCAAGTCGCAAACGTTGCCTATGAGAACGTGCAGCGACAACGACTCGCTGCGATGCAGTTTGACACAGAAGTCCACCTGCAACGATTGGCTCGAGCGGAGGCGAAAAGGGCCGCTCGAGCCGAACGCATCGCCGCCCGGTTGCGTGAGCACGGGCGATTGGATGAGTCCTACACTCTGGCGTCGGTCCAGGTCGGTGAAGACACCCCGCGACGATGACTCAAAGCCCGAGCGAAGAAGTGTCGCAATGAAAATTTGAGCTCAGGCTTCGAGTGGTCTGTCAGAACTTGTTTCTAAGGTAGTGGATGAGGCCGCGAGTCCTGAACTGGCGTGAAATCCAAGGACTCGTGGCCTCGTCCACTACGATCAACCCTCACTTTTTCGCTGTGACAAACCACTAGCCTGAGTTGCACGCAATCACCGGCTGAAGCCTATGCCATTTAGTTTTCGACCTGCCTTAGACAGGGCTTGATGCCAAGACGGGCGATTTGGAATGGCTGAGGTGGTTGGTGGTGCCGATGCCATGAGGAGCCGAAATTCCTCGCGACGCTTTGTGAGCCCTGCCTGTCGTTTCGTTTGTGCTTCGCGTGCGGTACGCCCAGCGGACGCTCAGATCGTCGACGGCAACGAGTGACGGTTCGGCGTTGCAGTCGACTCGCATTTGGTACCTGACCACCACCGTTGATCCGCTTTGGACGGCGTTGAAGTGCAGGTCGAGATTCCGGTGCATGGACTGATTGGTCGGGCGGACTGCTTTGCCATCCATGTGGCTCGACAAAATCCGATCGATCATCAGATTGGGGCCGAAGCTTCGTGACAGCACCAAGTGCACGACATCGCATTCCTCTTCGATCCGGGGCATCTCCAATGTGATGCGGAATTGAAGGATGTCTCGAGCGATTGCGATTTTCTTGTTGCACGATTCACGCCATCGAAGCGGTCCCATTTCACCACGCGAGATCGCGATTGCCTGGGATTCATGAACCGATGCCTGAATCGTATTGCACGACTCGAGGAGTTGGGCCAAGGCCGATTCGTTTTGGGGTGAGTCCACTCGTGTCAACTTCATGCGTTTCGTTCCTGATTCACCGGGCTTTGAATTTGAAAGAATTGGCTTCATTGCCAATGTCTTTCCATCGCACGAAGAGAGCCTTGCACCTGCCGTTGCGCGGCGAGCCATTGTCAAGACGAGAACCAGGGAAATCTTGCCTCCCTCGGTCACGCGTGTGATCTGGAACGATTATCGGGAGGCGATGGGGTGACGCCTGCGGTGAGACGAAAGTTGCGGATGCATTCCGTCTCCCTGCAAGTCGATTTGGCGATTCAAGTACGAATTGCACGGTAAAACGCTGTCCCGACGGCCTTGCCGGTGAGGCAATGGTCTAGCAGGCTGTTGATCTTATTGTCTACCAAAAGACAACGGTTCGCCGATGAACGTTCGCTGCGGTTGGCGTCCGCTGAGTCGCCGCTAACGCGTAACGGCTCATGAGATCAACAGTCCGTTAGGCAGACAGCAACAGATGATGCGCGTCTATGAGCCCGCACCGGCAAGTTTTCGGGTGACCCATTTTTGTCGCAACTGGTTGAGACGCTGTGGTGCGGCCAGGAGCCATAGTATCAGGCCTCCCACTAGCGTCTGCACGAAGGGCCATTCGACCGCTCCCGCGAGCACAAACCCGCATCTCTGCCAAATATAGGGGCGAGCAAAATCGTGTGCGTTTGGCCGCCAAACGATCCATTGCCACAAGCATACGGCTAGAATTCCGGCGAACCCGCAAAATGCCAATCGAGCGCCCAACTTTGTGATGCGCGCACGGTCCCACCCCAAACGCCAGGGCAAGAAAAACAGAGGGGGCCAGATTGCTACAACCCATGCGACATGTGCCGCAATTAAGACATCGACACTGGGACCGCAGCCCCAAGGTCCGCAAATCGCGTGATTATCGGCAAAGACCACGCCGCGCATCGATAACGCTGCGCGAATGCAAACGACCCAAAGCAAAGCCAGAACGCCCCATTGGGCATATTGAAAAGCTGTTTTCATGGTAGACACCTACACGATTCTATTTCCGGATCCATGAGTCGACGACAACGTTTTCGTTATGAGTGAGTGTAGTCATTCTTCGCTTCGCAAACCAAGCATGGAGCAACGTGAATGAGCGTTGGCAATGGTAGGCGACCGTTGAGTCGACTGACAACGCGATCGCCGAATTGCCACGATTGAAATGGGTGGTTGGGGCTGCCGCAGTCATTCGCTGAGTTTTCCTTGAAAGCCGTCAGCGGGGGCCTCTCCACCCAATCCCCGCGCGACAACGGTCAAGTTGTGATCCAGCATGCCGATATAGGTTCCCTCATAAGTGCCGGATTCTCCCATAGCGTCGCTGAAGAGTTCTTTTTCGCCGACCGAGACGTGGTGGCCTCGCGATTTAGCTCCCTCGACCAGCGAATCGACGCTCTTGCGAGGCACGCTGCTTTCCACAAAGACTGATTTCACATTCTGTTCCACCAGCAGATCCACCAAAGTATTGATCCGCTGCAGTCCCGCTTCGGAGTCAGTCGAAATGCCTTGGATTCCGAGCACCTTCAAACCATAGGCGCGTCCGAAGTAACCGAAAGCGTCGTGCGAAGTCACCAAGATGCGGCCGCCCTCGGGAATCGTCGCAATCACACTTTTGCCGTATTCGTCCAGATCCGCCAGCTTCTCTCGCAGAGCGTGGGCTCGCTCGCGATAAGCCGGCTCGAAAAGCGGATCGAAGGCGGACAGTTCATCGGCAATCACGTCCACGCATTGAGACCATGCTGCCACATCCATCCACACGTGTGGGTCATAGTGACCCGCAAAATCATCCGGTTCGAGCAGCATCGTCTCATCGATCGCCTCGGTCACGGCGATGACCGGCTTGTGGCGAGCCATCTTGATCAGCGTGTCCGTCATCTTCCCTTCCAGCATCAAGCCGGAGTAGACGATTAGATCAGCGCTCATCATCGCTTGCACATCGTCACGAGTCGCTTTGTAAAGGTGTGGGTCAACACCCGAACCGCAAATCTGCGTAACGTCCACTCGGTCGCCACCGATGGTGCGCACCAAGTCCCCGACCATCCCGACTGTCGCGGTAACGGCGATGGTCGAATTGGGGTCGGCGGTTTGAGCTTGCTGATTTGCGGAAGGTGTACCGTAGGAGTCGTCGCAACCTACGAAGAGCACCACCAACAAGGAAAGCGAGGCGAGAGTTCGGAACATCAAAAACACTTTCTGTCTGGCTGAAGGCACTGACTTAAAATGCGTACGCAGGAACTTCGGTTTTGCATCGAGCGAACACTCGACCTAAAGTTGTAGCAGTTGCTACGGATCTTGCCAGTGCTTTTTGGATTTTTGTTTCAGGCAAGAGGCTCGAAACGCGACGCTAACCAAGCGAGCTTGATTGTTTCCTCGAGGACCGCTGAACACATTGCCCACGATGAACACATTGCCCCCGCTGCCGAACCTTTCGCCAAGACCACCGGCACCTCCTCGTGAGGCAACTCCTCCTCCGAAGGTCCCCTGGAGATCGCTGTCGCTGTGAAAGGGCCCAGCTTGGTCACGCCATCGGTATGATCCGCCGCAACGGCTGGTTGAGATGAGTTGGTTGACTGGATCGTGCGAGGCATCCAGTTTCTGAAGTGGGCGATGCAATGTGCCAACGCCTTGGAAAAATGCGCAGTCACCGGTAGGATCAACCTAGGGGCGA
>NZ_JBICHO010000372.1:0-8720 GCF_043100905.1 Rhodopirellula sp. JB055
CGACGACCGCTGGCGAAGCCATGATCTGGCCGTCGACTTGATTGGTCACTTCGATGTCACACTCTGTGCCTGGTTTGATGACGAAAACCTCGCCGCTGTGATTGCAGAAGTAAATTCGGCCAGTCGCCAAAATTGGCGAGGCTGAAAATTTTCCGCCCAGGCGTTTCGACCAGACGTTCGATCCGTCCTCGCTGTCCAGGCAAGAGGCGACTCCGTTGTCATCGACCAAGTAGATTCGACCATCGACCAGCACGGGCGACGGTTTGGCCGGGATGCTTTTCTTGACCGTCCACAACACGTGAGAGTCCGTGACATCTCCCGAGCCATCGACCTTGGCCGCCCACAGTTGTGGTTTGCCAAATCCGGTGGCGAAGTAAACCGCTTCACCGTCAAAAATCGGGCGTGGGACGACCGAAAAACCCTTGCCGTGGTAAAGCCGCCAGAATTCATCGCCGCTTTCCGGGTCGTAGGAAACCATCCACTGCGAACCCATGCACAGCACCTGCTCGCGACCGTTCGAGTCCGTCACCACGATCGGCGTGCAATAGGCCTTTTTCTGATCGCCTGTCGGGGCGTCCATCGGAGGCCGATTGGTTTCCCATTCGGTGGAACCGGTTTTTGAGTTGAGCGCGATCACATATTGGCGTTCCATTCCATCTTGGATCAGGATGACTTTTCCATCGTGAACAATGGGCGAGCTGCCAGGGCCGACGGCGTGTTTGAGCGGCAGTGTCCGTTGCCAGATCCGTTCACCGCTGGCGCGATTCAGGCAAAATGTGCCGAATGTTCCGAAATGGCAGACCAGACGTTCGCCATCGATCACCGGGGTTGGGGAGGCGTAGCTGTTCAGCGAATGAATCGCGTCGGGTTGTTCGATCGTGGCCAACTCGACCGTTCGTTTCCGTTCGCCGGTTTCGAGATCGACGGCGAAGGCTTTCAGTTCAATGGACTTGGCGATTGCAAGCTGCTTGAACTGGCGTTCGGTGTTCTCGGTTTGCTTCAGCAGTTCGAGACGCTCCTCTTCCGACGGAACGATCTCCACCGCGGAAGTCATCCAAATCGTTCCGTCCGCGATCACGGGAGACGACCAGGCTTTGCCTGGAAGTTCGGTTTTCCACGTCAGGTTCTTCTCTTCACCGAATTCCACCGGCGGATTGCCTTCGGTGACGATCCCGTCCCCACGCGGGCCGCGAAATTGTGGCCAGCGGTCTGCTGCGGATGCGGAGGAAATCGCTGCTGACGAAACCGCAATGGCGACAGCCCAGAGCACGAACCGCTGACCAACCGTGGGCACGGACTCGAACGATGAATCCGACGGGCGAAAGAAACCGGCGGGGCGGGCAAGGCGGACCATGGATTGACTCAAGCGGGGGAGTAGGCGGGACGCCCGCATTTTAGCAGCAGCGTTGGGTGAGGTGCCGCAAAGTTTCCTTGAGCGGAGTAAACCGGACCGAAAATCGCTCTGTCTGCCTCTGAAACGGTGAATTATCGGCCTTTTGACCAAACGTGTCCGGCCTCTCGCGAACAATGCATTGCAAGGCGCACTGAGAGGCCAATGTTCCTGAGCCAACGCTTCCTCGGTCCCGAAGGAGACAAACGATGTTCGAACCCAATGACGAAGTCGAGCTGACCTACCCCGAATCGACCTTGGTCGAAGCCAACACGACGTTCCGGCGTCGGCGTTTGCAAATCCGTGAAATTCGCGATCTGATCGCGGAACCGATCACGCCCGAAGAATACTTGCGACGTCCGCTGACCCAGCGTTCTCGTTACCTGTTGACCGCGTACGACAAAGACTCGAAATCTTGGCGGCAGTTTTATGTCGGGTCCAGCAAGGAGTTCCTGACCGACGGACGACTCCGAATCGCTCTTTATGAAAAAGGTGGCACGTCGCCCAAGAAGATTGTTTCGCGATCATTCGAAGCCACTCGGCGAGATCGAATCGCTCTCGCTCGAGCGGTGAAGGAAATGCAGGAAAAGGACTTGGCCGGATTGGAGCTGCGGATCATCCCCGATGAGAGTCGCGTGCTGATGCAGCACCCCGACAAGCCAAAATCAGCCCGACCGAAGAAGTCGAAACGCTCCCTGGCGGCCGAGACCTTCCCTCGGAAGGAACCGGCAGCACATGCCGTCAAAGCCCCAGCGATGTCGCGAAGAATGACAGCTTCATCGCCGTTGGTCGCCCCGCCGTTTTGAAAAGCAAAGGACGACTTTTGCGTGTCAGTGAATCAACGTCCTTCTGGTGGACTGCGAAATCTTTGGTGATGACGTTCCGATAACGGATTCAACTTTCTCTTCCCGGAGAGCACAGGCAAGACAACCTGTCTCCCCTCTTCCCGAAGGACGTCGTGCAGTTGATCGAGGCCGCGTTTGAGCGGTTTTCAGCATTTGAGAACCTCTCCCGAAACGAAGTTTGGGGGGAGGTCGAGCGACGCCGTTCAGGCGTACGTCAGGGAGGGGGCCGAGCATGGAAAACGGCGCGGATTGCCCTCCCCCAGAAATCTCGCTGAACGCGTGCTTTCCGCCCCCTCCCGCTGCACAGGTCGTGCAGTTTTTAAGTGCTGTGTTGCCAAACGTTTCTCATCACCCTCCCCCTGGGAGGGTCGAGCATCGGAGCCAGCGCGTAGCCCTCCCCGGCCCGAAACGGGCCGACCCTCGCAAAGGGAGGGTGAAATAAAACTGCACGACCTCTGCGTTCAGGAGGGTGCATCAATCTTGCGAGCTCTGCGATTGTAAAACGGCACGACGGTCCGGTATTCGCAGCACGCTCGCGAAAGACAAGTCGCTTGGCGGTGGCTTGCCGGCGTGCTTAGTCGTTCATCGACCGCCTTGATCGATCCGAAACCGGGGGGATTTGGGCTCACTCGAGCCGGCCATTTTCCCGCCGTGGTCAAGCTCTCTTCGCAGCCTGTTTTCGAGCTTGACACTTGCGCAAAAAAACGGGGAGTTCAGCGCACCAAAGTTCTTTCCTGATTCTTTTCCGTGGGCCTCGCTGCTCATTTAGCAGCCATCTTTCGGCGTCTAAGAAACCATTCGAGGATTCAACAAGAATTTCATCGGAATGCTCTTTACTCGGGCAGTCGCAAAACAATAATTCTCGCGATATCCAAGAACCGAACGGAGATCGCTGACTCCGGTTCTTGGCCTTTTCATCAGCATCGGATGTTACACCCCCATCTGTAGGGATCCCCAGCAGGCATTCCAAGCCTTGCCAGTTTTGACGTTAACGCCCTGACTTTTCTGATGGTCGATTCCGGCCTGAGTTAGTTCGCGTCCATCCCCACCCCCAATCGAAAGATCCGTTCGTGAACGGCACGTTTGCATTGGTGGCATTTGCCGCCTCCGTGTGCGCTACCGCTATGGTCGAAGCGTACTGGTATCGTCGTCAACTTTTCAAAATCCCATTTCGAATTCATGTCAACGGCACGCGAGGCAAGTCTTCGGTGACGCGTTTGATCGCCGCTGGCTTGCGTGCCGGAGGCCTTCGCACGTGTGCCAAGACCACTGGCACATTGGCACGAATGATCCTTCCCGATGGGAAAGAGCTGCCGATCTTTCGACCGGACCGCGCCAACGTCATCGAACAGAAGAGAATTGTTCAAACCGCAGTTGGGCACAATGCTGATGCGCTCGTGATTGAGTGCATGGCTCTGCAACCTTTGTTGCAATCGGTTTGCGAACTCAAGCTGGTTCGCTCAACGCACGGTGTCATCACGAACGCTCGCGCCGACCACTTGGACGTGATGGGACCGACTCGTTTAGACGTGGCCCGTGCTCTCTCCGCGACCACGCCCATTGGCGGCAACATGTTCACAGCGGAAGACCGCGCGGACGGTTTGTCGGTGATGAAAGAAGCCTGCGATGATCGCGGAAGCGAACTGTTGGTGACCACGGCCGACGATGCAGCCGATATCACCCAAGACGAATTGGCCCAGTTCAGCTACCTGGAACACGCCGAGAACGTTGCACTTGCACTGAAGGTTTGTCAGTCGTTGGGAATCGATCGCGGCGTGGCTTTGCAAGGCATGTGGGAAGCTCAACCTGACCCAGGTGCGATGCGTGTGCACGCTCAAACCGTTCGCGGAAATACGTGGCACTTCGTTAACGCGTTCGCTGCCAATGACCCGGAATCGACCACTCGAATCTGGGATGCAGCCTACAACTATTTCCCCGGTGTCACTCAGCGTGTCTTGGTGATGAACTGCCGCGTCGACCGTGCCGACCGATCGACGACCATGGCCGAAGCCGTGGCAGCGTGGGCACCCGCGGATCGCTACGTGATCATCGGATCGGGGACCGACATTTTCCTTCGCCGGTTGCTCAAACACGGCATTCATCCTGACAAAGTCATCTGTCTGGGCAATGCGTCTGGTACGGAACTGGTTGAGTCGGTGTTGGAATCATTCCGCCGCGAACAACGCGTGGCAACCGCCTCACCGTCATCATTCCAAGGTGGCACTGCGGTCGCGAAAACCGCGGAGGAGTTGGAACCGTCGGCCATGATGTTGATGGGCATCGGCAATGTTGCCGGCCCCGGCATGGCGTTGGCCGATCACTTCGGACAGGACCAGGGGTGGGAGCGTTTCCGTACGCCTGCGACCCATCCGGCACGAGTCATGGAGATGGTTTGAGATGGAATGGCTCGCTTTGTCGATCGGCATTGGTCTGATCGTGAGTTTGATTTTTACCGAAGCGTTTGGTCTGAGCGTCGGCGGGATGATTGTCCCGGGTTACTTGGCGTTGGCGTTCGATCAACCGGCAACCATCGTTGCCACGATCGCCGCCGCTTTGGTGACGGCGTGGGTCGTTTACCAGATTGATCGCTGGGCGATCTTGTTCGGTCGCAGGCGAGTGGTTTTGACGATGGTGGTTGGATTCGCAATCGCAGCGGCGTTGCGTTTGGCGGTGGAGTTGGCTTTTCCTGCGATGCCCGTTGGCGTCGCTGTGGATGCGGGCACTTCCACCGCTTCCATGATGATGGCCGGTACCACCGTCATTGGTTTTGTCATTCCGGGGTTGGTCGCTCTCTGGATTGCTCGCAGTGGCGTGGTGCAAACCTTGTCACCGCTGGTGGTAGCGACGTCTTTGGTTTACTTGGTCCTCGTGACCGCAGGTGTTGAAACGCTGGTATGAAAAAACTGTACTACCGCCCTCAAAAAATCTCCTCGGGGTCCCTGTTGTTCCTGGCTGCTCTTTCGGTGGCAACGGTTGCCGTCCTTCGTGCGATGCCTCATCAAATGAGCGGATGGAGCACGATGGTGGCAGGCTTTTACGGCATTCCTGATTTGAAGGATCGCATGCTGGAAGCGTCCGGACGTGCAAACACGGCGTTTGATGCGATCCATACCAAGCGATTGGAACTGGGCCATCCGCTGTTGGATGCCCAGGACCCTGCCGACACCGGCATGGTGGGTCCTTCGATGTCTGTGGTGACAACGCTGCCCGGTCACCTGACGGCAAAACAAACCTCGATCAATCCGAACTTCGCCGCCGTTGCGATGCGGTTGCTGGTCGATGCTGGCGTTCGGCCTGGCGACCGAATTGCCATTGGTTGTACCGGATCGTTTCCGGCGTTGAACATCGCGGTCTATAGTGCAGCCGAATCGCTGGGCGTTCGTCCGACGATCATCAGCAGTGCGGCCTCCAGCCAATTCGGCGCGAACTCACCGGACATGATGTGGCCGGACATGGAAAAGCTCTTGGTTGACGATGGTATTTTGTCCTACCGCAGTTTGGAGATCTCACGAGGCGGGTTCCGTGACCGTGCCGCGGGAATGAGCGATCACACTCGAGCGATCTTGGACGCCGCCATTGAACGAAGCGGCGTTCCGATGATGGACAGCGTGGATGATGCCGACGCGATCGAGCGGCGGATGCTCGCGTATTCCAAAGCGGCAGAAGACGAAACTTACGCCGCGTACATCAACGTTGGTGGAGGCGACGCGTCGGTAGGCGGCACCGAAGGCAACAACAGCATCGGCGAAGGTTTGATCCGGCCAAAACAACTGGCAACGATCCAGAAAAAAGCCAGTTCGCCCGAGGCAGTCGACTGTGTCGCAACGCGGTTCCTGGCGTCAGGTGTGCCGGTGATCAACATGATCAACGTGGTGGCTCTTGCCAACCAGTACGGGTTGCCCATCGCATCGACGACCAAAGTGGAAGTTGGTCATGGGACGGTTTACACCATCATCGATCCACGTCGAGTCTTGGCGTTGATCGGGATTTTCTTCATCACCGCCGCCACCGCGATTGTGGTCAAGCCACCGCATCGGTTGACGAAGTGGTTGCAGAAACGTGGCTGGTTTGGCTAACAGCCCAAAGATCAACCGCAATACATGGTTTGATCTGTTGAGGTGGGATGCGTTTCTACAGCGGGAACGCGTCCTCGTCTTCTTGTTCGGCGTACAAAGGCATGTGCCGGTAATACACTTCCAAGATCATGGTGGCGAAGGAGGTGGCGGCCAATCGTCCGCCTTCCTTTGGGCCAGTGTGATTCCCAGCCTGTGGGAAGTACCAACTGCCTTTGCTGCCACCGGATTGTGATTGCGTTTCCACCAACCAATCCCGCAGCTCGGTGTTGAATTTGTCCCATTCCGGGCCACCGACATGTCGCAACACTTGGGCGGCATAGTAGTCGTAGTAGATGTTGTCTTTGCGAACGCCGATGTCGACCAGCGTTTCCACGCCCTTTTGCAAACCGGGATGGTTTTTGTCCCAGCCCAAGTACATGCGGCACAGCAACCCCGCCGCCGTGCACGCCGGACGGACTCGTGTGGAAGGCGCCTGGTAACCGTACATCGCTCCGCCGTTGGATTGGACTTTGTCCAAGAACAAAGAGGATCCATTGATGGTTTGCGGCGGCACGATCAGGTGCCCCATGTAAGCGCTCTTGAGCGCCATCACTTGCCATCCCACGACCGACGTGTCGCCGCCCGAAGCATCACGAGGACGATAGCGCCACCCGCCGTCGGCGCACTGGGCGGTGACGATGTAATTGATCGCTTGCTGGGTAGGGACTGCGAGAGCGGGGTCCTCGGTCATCGCGTAGGCTTCGCTCAAAACGATCGCGGCCAAGCCGTGCGAGTACATGCCATTGCCAGCCGATTCCGACAAATCCAAGACAGGCAACCCGCGAACTGTGCCTTTCTTTCCATTGGCGATCAAGAACAACAAGCCACCTCGGACGACGTTCTTGAAGTCACCGTCATAGTGTGTTTGTCCGGCACCCAAGAACGGCAACAATGCCATGGCCGTCGCTGCGTTGACCGCACCGGCTCGCTTGGGTTCGCCAGGATCGCCGCACTTGCCGTTGCAGACCAGGTTGTGCTGAAAAGTCCAGCCGCCGTTGGAGGCTTGGTGAAGCGCGAGCCATTTGAGCGCTTCGGTGACCGCGGCTTCACTGGCCGCCGAACCGCCATATTCTCGCAACAGTTTCTTTTTCATGTCCACTGAGCGACTGTCCATGGCAGTCATCGATACCGACGACAGTGTTTGCAATGTCTGAGCGACCGGGGCCATGTCGGACGCTAGGTCTGTCATCTCCATGGGCACCGAGGGCACGTCCATCGCCACATCGACCTGCAAGGTCTCGGTTGTATCGAGTGCCTCGGATAGCTCCACCGGTTCCGTGAACTCTTCCATCTCGACCATGTCACCTGGATCGATCTGTTCGATCTGGAACTCTTCGATCTCAGGGCCTTCTTCGCCGGTCGAGGTTGCCGACAGAACATTCACGATTTTGACGGGATCGGCAAACGTGACCAAACCCAGAATCAAAATCACCCCGATGTGGAACAGCGTGCTGATCAACCATGCCGGAGCCGCTTTTAAAAAGCCCATGCGCCGACGTGGGGCAGTCTCTTCTGCACCTGGAGCTTCATCTGCCAAGGTTGCATCGACGAGGTCGTGATCAGGCAAGGACGTTTCCGAAACGGTGGCCATCAATCATCCCATTGGAAGAGGAGTCGTATCGTTGTCTCGACAAGTGACATGCATCGACGGTTGCCAATGCAAATCAAAACTTGTCGTTCCAGCTCATCGCGACACAACGTCCAGGAACTCGACCAACAACCGATCCAGGACGCGAAAAGATGTCGTTCCGCGCAAGCTTTTATTGTAGCTGAAACCGCAGAAATCGCCGTCGAACAGCCGCTGCGTGAAAATAGAACGCATCAATCCATCGATTGTACCCGTCGCAATCGATGCGATCGGCCCCCCGAGTGGCCAAGGATGTTGAACGCCTGCCCCCTATTGGAGCGATTTGAGTGCCGGAAAGCGATTCGCCAACGGAACCAAACGCTCCTCTCGAATCGCGTCGATGTGAGCTGACCAACTCGCATGAGCGTCGGGAGTTTCGTACCCCAGCCCGCCTGACATCGCGAGATCAATGGTTTCGAGATCGGCAACTTCAGCCGCTTGAATCGCGTGAGCTTCACGCCACATGGCCGCCGCGAATAGGTCCGCTACCAGCGACGCATCACCGCCGATTTCTGCGGCGCCAAAGTCGTCCCGAGAATAGCGGTCCACCAACTCAGACGCCTCGGCAGAAAGCTCATCGCCTAAACGCGTGCCGTCTTCCGAGTAGCCATAAAAACCGTTGCCGCCGGCGACACCGAGCAGGGAACGTTTGACCATCGCAGGCAACAACGGCGACGGATCCATCCGCTGCGGGAACGATTGCCAAACCACTCGCCCGCCATCGAACGCGGTCCTGGGGCCAA
>NZ_JBICHO010000373.1:0-10865 GCF_043100905.1 Rhodopirellula sp. JB055
GCCTTCATGAGTGGTTGTTGGGTGAAGTAGAGCACTCGCGGTTCTTTGACGCTGCGTTGCAGCGAGGCCAAGTGGCCGCGATCTCCGAGAAAGAACATTGCATCTCCCGCGATCAGTCCCTGAGCGCGACGCAGAACGCTGTGGTACTTCCATTTCAATTCACCCGTGGCGAATTCGATGCAGCGCAGTTCGGCACCGCCCTGCCCCGCGGACGTGAACCCAAAGACATGGCCATCGGAGAGCAGCAGGTTGGTGTATTGGCTGTCGAGGAGTCGTCGGTTTTTCCAGCGTTCTTCGTAGGAACGATCCGACTGGATTTGCAGGCACACCGCGCCCGGTCCCGGGCCGGTGACCATCAGAACTCGGTCGTTCCAAACGAGCGGCGAAACCGAGTTGTAGCTCATGGGAGCGCGGCTTCGATGGGGGATCTCCCAGTCGACTTCTCCGTTGGCGGGATCAAGGCAAACCAAGCCTTCGGCTGTCATGACGAAGGCGAATTCTTGCCCGAACAGTTGAGTCACCACGGGCGTTGTGTAGGCGGCTTTGTGATTCGTGCACGACCAAATGGTTTCACCGTCTCGGGCATGGATGGCAATGATTCCCGCGTCGTTGTTGGTTCCGCCCAAGGAAAGGATCAGGTGCTCCCCGTGCAGCAGCGGTGTCGCTCCGGAAGGGAACAATTCCGGTTCCACCCGAAATTCGTCGTGAAGATCTCGTCGCCAAGTTTCTTCGCCTGTGTCGAAGTCCAAAGAGCTCAGCGTCCCAGAACCGCTGAAGTGATAGACAGCGCGACGCTCCAGGTCGATCAACGGAGTGCTGTAGGGGCCATCGCTGTATTCAAAGTCGCATTTGGCGTCAGTCTTCAGCGAGTGTTTCCACCGGACCGCTCCATCCTGGGCATCATGACACTGAATCCACTCCAGGTCATCGACGCGATGGGAAAAGACGACGCGGTTTTCGGCGGTCACAGGAGATCCATATCCAGTGCCAACCTCCACGTCCCATCGAAGTGCGGGACCCTGTTCGGGCCAAATCGCAGGGATGAACGCTTGCGTCGCCCCGGTTCGATGCGGGCCAAATAGAAACTGCCAGTCCGTCTGTGTTTGAAGATCGTTGGGCCTCGCCGATTGCTGATAGTCGGTAACAATCATTTCGCTAGGGTGGTCCGCTTGCGCTGGTTCTTCCAAGGGAACGTCGAAGGTTGGCTCGGGTGCTGCAGGCGTGCATCCTGTCAGGCCAAGGGCGAGCAGGATTGAGCGTTGAAGAAAGATGCGTTTCATGTTGATCAAGAGCAGCCAAACAGGTGTCATTGGGTATGTGCTGCGTTTGGCGTTGCCTCGTTTTCTTTCGTACAACCGGGCGATCGCCCAAGCGGTTCACAGGATGAAATCCAATCATTTCTTTCTGCCTAGGATGCTCGAGTCGCCTTCTCGCAGCGTCTTTCAATCCACTTCCACACAGTTGTTTCGGAGAGAAGGTTGAGTTTCGGCCTCAGGATAGAGGTTGCCTGGTTGGATCGCGTCAATCCGGTGTGAGTGTGCGGTGAAGAATGAGTGAAGGTCTGACGCCGGTTTCCAATGTGGCTACACATCGGCTTGATGTATTTTCGCTAAGGCTGCAACTTGATTGCTCCACTGCGGATCTTCCTTGCTCGCGAACGGATGGCCGTCCATTCCGAAGCGTCTTTTCGTTCGATGTTCTTCAGTTGCAGGGTCATGCGATTGTTGTTTTGAAACTGTTGTTTGTGACGGTCGAGGAAGTCCCAGTACAGAGTTGTGAACGGGCAAGCATCCTCACCGGTTGATTTCGCTGGATCGTAGCGGCAGTTCTTGCAGTGGTTGCTCATCCGGTTGATGTATTTCCCGGTGGCGCAGTAGGGTTTGGTCGCCATCAATCCACCGTCACCGTATTGGCTCATGCCAAGTGCATTAGGAAGACTGACCCAGTCGATCGCATCGGCGTACATCGCCATGTGCCAATGATGAAAACGCAACGGGTGAGTGCCAAAGAGTTGGGCGAACAATCCAAGCACCATCAGTCGCTGGATGTGGTGCGCGTAAGCTGTGTCGATCAACAAACGCATCGCATCGGAGACGCAGGCCATGTCGGTGTTGCCGTCCCAGAAGAACGGCGGAACATCTTGTTCCGAGTCGCAATGAAGAGCGTTGCGTTCTTCGTAGTCCGGCATTCGATTCCAATAGACTCCGCGGACGTACTCTCGCCATCCAAGGATCTGTCGAACAAAACCCTCCACGCAGTTCAGCGGCGCGTCACCATCTTCATAAGCTTTCACCGCTGCATCGACGACCTCTTTCGGCGACAGCAGGTGCAAGTTGATCGAGTGTGAGAGTCGCGAGTGATAGAGGAAGGTTTCGCCCTCCCACATTGCATCTTGGTAGGTGCCAAAGAGCGGCAATCGATGCGTGATGAAATCGTCCAGTGAGTTCAACGCATTCTCGCGGCAAACAGGCAGATCGAACTGGTCGACTTTGCCGGGGTGGTCTTCGAATCGATCTCGCACCATCTCGATCACCTCCTGGGTGATCGCGTCAGGTTCGAACGAGGGTGTCGGCGGAACTTTTGTCGGTCCGCCTTTGCCGAACGTCTTGCGGTTGTCTTGGTCGAAATTCCACTGTCCGCCTTCAGGGGCACCTTCTTCGTCGAGCAGGATGCCGTGCTCCTTTCGCATCGTTCGATAAAACTGTTCCATCACCATCGATTTGCGACCCGACGCCCATTCGTCGAATTGGTCGGGCGAACAGTAGAAGTGATTGTCTTCTAGAAACTCGAGCGGCACGTCCTCCTGTTCGGCGGTGGCTTTGAGTTGTTCTCGAACTCGGTAGTCACCTGGAGCAACGACCAAGATTTTTTCGACCGAGTGAGCCGAGAGCGTTTTCCGCAGAACGCTGGCAAAAGAGCTTTCGCGAGCCTTTCGCCGATCGCCGGTCAGTTCGTGGTAGATCACATCGAATCCTCGCTGGATCAACTCCTCGCGAAAGTGCCGCATCGGACTGAAAAATCCGACCAGACGGGTTTGATGGCACCAAACATGGGTGGCTTCTTCGTCGTTTTCTGCCATCCAAACGCGATCGGATTGGGGGTCAAAATTGGCGAAGGCCTCAGAATCGTGATTGAGTTGATCACCCAAGACGAGCACGAGATGGCGAATTTTTGTCATGACGGGTCCAGCAAACGGCGGTCTCGAATTATCCTCACGCGTATTCACGGTAGTGCAGACGCAACCCTGCCCTGCTCTGCCCTGCCCCGAACCCGCTATTTTTGTCCTCGCAGACACCTGGAAACGAACCACGCATGGAAATTTGGCCCGCCATCGATTTGCGTCACGGAAAACCGGTTCGCCTTCGCCAAGGAGACTACGACCAACAAACCACGTTCGGGGATGATCCGGTCGAATTTGCAAAACGCTGGCAGGAATCCGGTGCCAAGCGGTTGCACTTGGTCGATCTGGACGCTGCGCGAGGTGACAGTCCCGATGCCAATCGCGACGCAGTCCAGCGGATCATCGAGGCGACCGGGTTGCCCTGCCAAATGGGTGGCGGTGTTCGCGACGAGACCACGATTGAGTCGTTGTTGAATGTTGGCGTCACACGATTAGTCGTTGGTTCGCGAGCACTGAAGGATCCGGATTGGTTTGTCGAGATGTGCGACAAGTATCCCGGCAAATTGGTCGCGGGCATTGACGCTCGCGATGGCAAGGTTGCGACGCAAGGCTGGCTCGAAACGAGTGATGTCTCGGCGTTTGAGTTTGCGACGAAGTTGCGATCGCGAACAGAAAACATCGCTGCGATCGTTTACACCGACATCGCGAAAGACGGCATGATGCAAGGGCCCAACTTTGAAGGGTTGGCCGAGATGGCAGCGGCGAGCGATATCCCGTTGGTCGCCAGCGGCGGCGTGACGACTTATGACGACATCCAGCAACTGGTCGAGATGAAGATGCCCGCCGCGATTGTCGGTCGGTCACTCTATGATGGAGTGATGGAGCTGGGTGAGGTCGTGCGATTGGCTGGAGACGTTTAAGACGTCGTCGTCCGCAGCCGCTCGGAGCATTGGTAGCGAAAGTCGTCAAGACTTTCGACGAACCGTTGTGCAATTCGAAACTCTTGACGAGTTCCGCTACTGGAGATTGGAGCTGTCGTGGAATTGGAGTTGAGAAGAGCCTTGCTCACGCGTTTTGAAGTTGCGCTTTTCTCACAACCCGACGCGTCAGCGAGGGGCCCACCGGCGCGTTGCGATGGCACGCGGTCCCTCGCTGACGCGTCGGGTTATGAAAAAACAATGCCTCACGCAAAACCGCAACTTCAAAACTGACGCGTCGGGTTATGAGAAAAACAATGCCTCACGCAAAAACGCTACTTCAAAACTCACGCACCGGGTTTTCATTTCGACGGGCTTGGAAGCCCATCGTATAACGTTCGCATCGAATGGCGTCATTGAGAACGCAAGACTAGAAAGAGCCTTTCCACTTCAATTGCGGCTCGTCTTCGGCGAGCTTTCCAGGGCCGCGAATTTCTGAACCCTTGATCTTTTGAAGTTTGTCGCCGAGTTGTTGACGATAGACTTCCGCGGCCGCCTGCAGTTGTTTGGCGACTTCCGGGTGGGCTTCGATCACGTTGGTGGTTTCCGAAACGTCGGCGTCCAAGTCGTACAGTTCCAAACCAGACTTGGTCATCGCGTAACCGTCGGGCATGCCGTCCTTTCCTGCTTCACGGTCACCAAGCGTTCGATAGGCATGTGGGAATACCAATTTGAAACGTTCGTTGCGAATCGTTTGGAGTTGTCCGCCGCCGTAGTAACCGACAAAGGATTCGTGTGGTGATTTTGCGTCTGGAACATCCAGCATCAAGTCCAGGATGGAGTGACCATCGATCTTTTGCTCGGGAGCCTCGCCGCCGGTCAGCTCGACAATCGTTGGCAGCACATCGATGGTGGAGCAGAACGTGTCGCAGGTGGTGCCAGCCGGAATGGTGTCGGGCCACCACATCACGGTTGGTTCGCGAACGCCGCCTTCCCACTGGGTGCCTTTGCCTTCGCGAAGGGGACCGGCACTGCCGGCGTGGTTGCCATAAGAAAGCCACGGTCCGTTGTCGCTGGTGAAGATCACGAGCGTGTTCTTTTGTTGGTCGATGGATTCAATCGCGGAAAGAATTTGGCCGACCGACCAATCGATTTCCATCATCACGTCGCCGAACAGCCCTGCCCCGCTCTTGCCACGAAAACGCTCGGAGACATACAGCGGGACGTGAACCATCGGATGAGGCAGATACAGCAAGAACGGCTTGTCGCTGGATCGATCTTCGATGAACTCGACGCTGCGGCGGGTGAGTTCCACCGTCATCTGTTCTTGATCTGCGGGTTGGACGTTTTCGTTGACGATTCGAGGGGGCTGGCCCGCGACAGCTTCGATGATCGGCAATGGCGGCCAGTTGCCAGGATCGTGGGGATCTTTCTGTTGACGACGGATGGTGTCCGGGTGCAACGGCCACATGTCGTTGCTGTAAGGGATGCCATAGAACTGGTCAAATCCTTGGTTGGTTGGCAAGAACTTGGGGTGATGTCCCAGGTGCCATTTGCCATAGCAAGCGGTTCGATAGCCTGCGGATCGGCAGACTTCGGCGAAGGTGGTTTCGGAGGGCGCGAGACCAATTTTGGCTTTCGGGCCGAGTGCTCCAGAAAGTCCGAGGCGGCGGTGATAGCAGCCGGTGAGAAGAGCCGAACGCGAGGCGGAACAGACAGCCGATGAAACGCTGAAGTCCGTGAATTTGCGGCCTTCGCTGGCCATCCGTTCCAGGTTCGGTGTGGAGTAGCCTTGGGCACCAAAAGGGCCAATGTCGGCATAAGCCATGTCGTCCATGTAGATCACGACGATGTTGGGGCGTGATCCCGCGACATCCTCAGGGGCGGTGGCGGAGGCTGGAGGTGCAGTGAAAAAGGCAGGAAGGCATAAAGCCAGAAGGTGGGGAAGTCGCATGGGGAAGGTGGGTCAATCAGGGAGGAAGGTTCTTTGGGCAGCGCTGGCCCACCCTGTTTTACCATGAACGAAACCTCGAATGACCAAGGGACCGGATTCTCCAAGCGGAAGCTGCAGCGTTTGCAGGATGCGTTTGCCGGCTGGGACTTCGATCTTGTGTTCCGTGATTGTGGTGCCGTGCGCGTCGTGTTCTTTGGTTGAATCGGCCGGCGTTTGTGTGACCGCGGTCAGCGGTCTTTCAACTGCGACGATCAAGGTTCCCGCGATGGGACTGGTGACGGCAACGCTGAGTGAACGTGTGGTCACATCATCGGTCGGAACGTCAGCTTGCTGCTCGGATTGATCTGAGGGCTCGACCGAAAGGTCCAACGGTTGAGGTGGATGCAATCGCAAGGTTGGGTCGCCGAGCAACTGATAGAGCGCTGCGTGTTCCAAGCGTTCTTGTTGCAAGTCCGTTCCCGCGGGTGATATCAACGAGGCCAGGGTGTCGACCATGACTCGCATGGTGGATTGTTGTCCCTGTTGTTTGGATTGCAGGCTGCGAGCGGCATGCAGCATCGCGTCTCCAATGCGTTCACAACCCGTGTTTTGCTGACCGCCTGAGTAAACCGATTGCAGCAGTCCGAGTCCCATGCAAGCGTTGCCATAAGGCATCGACAAGCGAGACGATGCGATCACCGCGATCGGGCCTCCCTCGGCGAGCACCATCCGTTCGGCCAAGCAGTCTCCTGGTGCGTCGTAAGCACCGGCGAAGCAAGCCAATAGGACGGCGATCGTGGCACCACTGGGAGCACGTTTCAGTTGCGCGGCGTTCTGGTTGTTGAGCAAGGATTCCACCGACCATTGTTCGCGGGCTGCCGGCGTCCCATTCGCCGCGGTGGTTTGCAGCAGTTCGAGGCGATCGATTTGGCCGTGCCCCGCATACACCCAAAAGCGTGCGCCGGTGCGATAGCGATTCAGGACCGCATCGGTGAACGATTTGCCGGGGGGATAAAATGGATGGTTGGGACTGGCATAGGCAATTTGTGGTTTCGCATCCGCTGGCAGAACAGTCGTGATCACTCCGCGAGTGACGGATTCGATAGCGGTGTCGACCATCGCCCCAAAGCCGCCGACTCCGCCGGTCAATTGAAACGAGCGTCGCCAGAGTCCAAAGTCGTCGGAGTTTTCGTACGCTTCAATCCGCCGGACCACACTGGCCAATTGCTCGGCAGACTGAATCGGCAAACGGCCAATGGCAGCGTCGCTGACCTGATCGCCGTTGCGATCACCATAGGGAAGATCGGTGGGCAGCGTGGATGTGGATCCGAATCGCGAGGTGATCGGAGCCGGAATCATCCAGGTGGGGATCTGGTGCGATTGATTTCGACGCGTGTCGAAATGGGGGGTGTCGCCAACAAGAACGATGTAGCGAGTCGCGGCTCCACCAGCGTTCCAGATTTCTTGGTGTGTGAGCGTCGCCGTGTTCCCTGGTCGAACGGTCGCGATTCGAAGTCCTTCTTCCGATCGCATTTCGATCCAGGGTTGCAGGGCGGCGTCCAGTTCTGATGAGACGACCACGATGACATCCACGTCATCGGCAGAATTCGCAGTGGCGGGGAAGCAAACCGCCACCAACGCTAGCAACGTGAGCAGCCATGAGCCAAAGGAAAGGGGGCGACAATTCATTGCGATCCATCTCTTCAAAAGAATTTGAGTTCGTCCAGTGACAACGTCGACGGAGTCGAAACCCTTTGTCGACTCGGGCAAATCACGGGACGTTCTATTCCATCATGCATCATCGAGCGACTCATCGGAAGTTGAATCTTCCAGCCGGTGCCCGGACAGCTCGCCGCGATACCGGCAGGATTCCAAGAAAGATTCCAGCAAAACCTGGGCGGCGACCGCATCGACGCGTTGCTTGGTCTTTTTACGAGTGGTTTTGCCCTGCCGAATTTTGGCGGTTGCGGCGACGGTTGTGAAACGCTCGTCGAAGAGACGCGTCGGCAGACCGGTGGTTTCCTTTAGCCAGGCCGCGAATTTTCGGCTTTCTTTGCTTTTATCGCTTTCGCCTCCGTCGCAGTGGATTGGAAGACCAACCACCCAAGCAGCAATCCGTTCCGATTTCGCGAGGTCAATGAAGTATTGAGCGTCTTTCTCCGGCGTGCTGACGGGATGAGTTTCCAGGGGACTGGCCAGAATCCAGTCGGGGTCGCAAATCGCGACGCCGATGCGGACCGTTCCGTAGTCAACCGATGCCAATCGCCCGGTGGAGGGAAAACCGTCATCGGGCGTGTTGGTGAGCATGGGCATTCGAACGCTGGGAGAATTGCACGAGGAATCGGAAAGGATCACTCACGAGACGTTGCTGCGTCCGGCATGTGAGTGGGGCAATTCTATCGTCTTGGGCCAATGAAGAGCACTCCAAGTCGTTGTCCTCTTCGACGAAGGCGGTTGGTGGCCTCGGCCGTTTCGGTGCTTCGAAAGGTGGGACTGGGACTTGGGCGAGCACCGGATGCCAGCGGATTGTCCATCATCCCTTCCTGATAACCCGCGAGCAGCAAGTTGGGCGGGATCACGGAGGACGTGAGTTTGCTACTTCATCATCACACGGCGAAGAAAACCGTGCTGCTGATGAGCGGAGCCGACGCACCAAGTTGCTTGGGGATCGAAGTGGCGGAATGTCTTGTCGGCTTCTTCGAAGAGTTTTCGAAGGCGAGCTCGAGCGATGTCTTGTTTCTCGAGAATCGCGTCGTCGACCTCGTGAGGATCCTTGAGTGATGCCAAATTCCGCTTGGATTGTTCCGCTTCCTCCGCGGTGGTCTTGGTTTTACGAGCGACCACGGCAGTGATGTCTTCGCCGCCGCTCTCGTGAGTCCAAAACCAGATTGAGATCGGAGAGATCAAGAGCATCGTTGTCTTGGATGCACCCGCGTCGATCAGTGCGAGCGTCGGTTGTTTGCTAGAGGAGGTCAGACTGAATGATTCGTCTTCGCTGGAATCGTCCGATGTTTCCTCGCCGGTCTTCGATTTCTTTTTTGCTGATTGGTCGGTCGGCGGAGCAATGAGATCGGCGAATTCGTGAGCCGCGAAGTTCGCCAGCGCGATGGGCGATGGAACCAATCCATCCAGTTTCAATCCACCGATGCCAAGCAGATCAACACGCCGGCTGACGGTGAGTTTTGTTGCGGCGGCCATCACGACGGGACGACCGACTGCGTTTCCTTTTTGCAAAGGCGCTACCCAGGTGATCAAAGCCAGATCTTCGGATGAAATCGGAATTCGGGTTTTGACTTCGGTTTCAATCAAGCGTTCCGCGTCTTTGTCTTTGACTGGCGGCAATTCGCAGAACCGAGCGATGCCCTCGCAAGCAGGCAAATTCGCATAGATCTTTGAGTCGGAGACATCGATTTCTTCCATCAGTCGTGTGATGGCTTCGGGAATCAATTCGCTCGCCGATTTGGATCCCCCGCGACAAGTTGGGTTCTTCAGTTCCACACGATTGACGGCCTCGACGATCGGCTGGTCAGCACCTTTATCGATGCGCATCTTGATCGCGTTGATGGCGGAGGAACCAATGTCGATGCCCCAAACCGCTTTGCTTTTGCTCAATCCGAGTTTTGACATCACGCCTTTTTTCGGCAACAGATTGCCACTGATGCGGCTGAGTCCGAGTGCGTGCAATGCCAACCCGATGGCTTCTGCAAAAGGTGCGAATGATGGAGGACGCTGTGCCAATTCGTTGAGATTCAGCGATTGCGGGTTGGCAAGAATGCCGACTCGTCCACCAATCCAGCCTTCTGCTTTGGTTCGCCAAGGTGCCAGTCCATCTCTTGCGGCAACGCGTTTTGACTTCACCGCTTTGGCAAGTTGTTTGACGCAATCGGTCGCTTTCACGTCGGACGGGAATTCCTTTGCAAAACGCATGCCCAGGCGACCGAGGGCATTGGTTGCGTAAGGTTCCTCCTCAAATTGTTGCGATAACCAACAGGCCAGATCGCTGCGACGCGAGAGTTTCATGAATTGGTCATTGTGGCATATCGTCGGAAGCGAGTTTAGGGCGTTTTTAGCCGTTTGATATTGCTGTCGAGCACACAATTTCTCAGCACGACGCAGTAATTTGTCACCAACTTGTCGAGAAAGCTGTTGATACTTTTGGTTGTCGGGTTGCAGTTCCAATAGTTGTTGCAGAAGTCCAGCGACTTGTGAGTAGCTTTTTTCGGCCAGGCGTTGCTGCAGTTCGCTATGCAGTGTTCTCATTTGATCCAGGTGGACCTGACTGCTTTGAAGGATGCAGCGAGACTCTTCGTCAAGCAAGTTTTCAGGAACCTGAGCCAGTCGTTTGACCGCGGTCGAAAGAACGTTTTGTGCGTGAGCTTCTTTTTCTGCGGCCATGCGTTGTCTGGCTTGTGATTGGACCTTTTTCTGAAGGGTTTCGACTTTGCCTTTTGCCGCAACGGCTTGTTCGCGGACGGATTGGAAACGGTAGTCGCCGCTCTTCGCCAAAAGATTGAGCAGGCTAAACGCACGATCGTAGTCGTGAGATTTCACAGCCGTCACGGCATCGGAGAGTTTGGTTTCTTGTTCCGTGATGCGTTTTTTTAGCCACGCGTTCAAGTCTTGCCCGCAACCGACACAGAACTTTTGAGTCAGGCTTACCAAGTCGCCACACTGAACGCATTTCTCGTGTAGGAAATGCCCGCACCCGCCACAGAATTGAGCTTCAGGAGCGTTCGAGTGTTTGCACGCACCGCACACGAGTGTTGCGGAGGTGGAAGAAGATACAGACATCGTTTTGACCCAAGCCAGGCATCAATGAAACCAATCGCTTGAGCTTAATGATGCCTCGAGACTCGGGAAGGCTTCGAAACGAGGGTTCACTAACCTCACACCA
>NZ_JBICHO010000374.1:0-4968 GCF_043100905.1 Rhodopirellula sp. JB055
GGGAACCTCGTGCGACACCGTTGCAATCTTTGGCGTCGGTTGCACCGAAGTCATGGCTGCCGGTGAGTTGCCACCGAAATTCACTGGACCTGCGGTTGCGACCGAAGGAATCGGCGAAACAGGCGAAGGGATGGTGGGAACGGGTGCGATTGGTGTGGAAAGCGATGACGTCCGCACGACGGTTTCCCCATCGCGACGCTGAGCGACCACCTGGTATTCACGGCAACGAGTCGCCAAGGCATGCAACTGCAATCGCTCCGCAGCTTCGGCGACCAAGCCAACCTCCGGTGCGGAAGCTCCTCGTGCCATCAACTTTGAAAACAGCACTGGCAGCATGCTCACATCGGCCTGGGCGACTTCTCGCTGAACCTGCTCCATCTGCGCGGCACTGATCGTTCGCTGCTTAGGAGGTGCCGATGGAAAGGTTGCGGAAACTTGTTGGATTTCCGAACCAGTTGTCTGGTTCCATCCTGGGCTGGTTGTCATCGCCGATCCGGTTCCATCGACCATCCGAGGACGGGAGGTAATCGTCATTCGTGAATCACGCATCCCGGAATCGACAGGTTGAATGGATGGAGCGGGCGATGCAGACGCAGCCAACTGAGCACCAGACTGCACATGAGCATCTGCCTGCAAAGCAGCCGAGGTCAAATTCGGTGCGACACCGCTGCCGACGATCTCCGCACCAACAGGCTCTTCATGATTCACCGTGGCGATGCCTTGTGGGACTGTCCCAGCGGTCGCGACTCGGTGATCTTCAATCGGCACCAAATCCGGAACGCGACGACTTGATTGAGTGATTGGCTGCAGGTCAGCTACATCCTTGGCTCCTCCACCAACCAGTGCTTCCAATCCACGAGCAATCCGATCTGAAAGACTGCGTGGATGATGATCCGCTTCGGCAACGACTTCTTCACCAGGGTGAGCCTGCTCCTCACCGCGGCTCAACCGAGCCACTCGATCAGCCAATTCGCGTCGGGGGTGAGAACGTTCCAAGCCCTCGCTTCGACGATGAGAATCCGTGTCCAAGTCCCAATCTTCATCGGCCACATCGGCTTCGAATTGAGACATGGCAACGCGAGGTTGTTTCGCTGCTGGTGCTGACTCGGTGTTGCCGTCAGGAATGAACATGTGCTGAGCGGGCTCAGGGCGTTTCAAACTCGCCACCAACGCTTCCGCCGTGGCAGCCGTTTGGTCACGATGGATCCAGCGAAACTCTCCCGAAGGAGGCACGATGCGATACCAGAGTTGCGGACCATCCGGCCCGTCTCGCTCACTGCTACCAACGATGGTGACCTCTTCTCCTTCAGCCAACTGAACTTGCCAACGATAGCGGCGAGCTCGGCCGAGGTTGGTTCCAATCCAGGCCACCGTTTTGTCTTCGGTGACCGTCGCCATCCCAAGGATGTCCGACCCCGATGATTTTTTCGATTGAGTTTGTTCGTTCAGTTTCACCGCATCCGCGGCAACCCAACAAAAGCTCTCGTCCACCGGACGCACGCCCAACCAACCATCGCTGGTTTCGACGTACACCTCGAGCTCTTGCCCGTGTCGAACCGGATCGGTTTTGTAATATTCGCCCGAGGGACCGCAGCGAAGATGCGCCCCTTCGTCGGACACGAACACCAAATACGGTTGGTCGACCGTGGTGGCAGACGTGTCCTGGCCGTTCGCCGACCCGACAAACGTCGTGAGACAAGCCAAACCGCCCCAGAGAACTTTCAAGGCAAGAGACGACCGTGTCCCTGGATGCGACGGAGGGGTGGCGGTGTGTTCGTTCATCAAAACACTGCGTGTGACGCGGAAAACCGGGAGGCACCGCCCACAGACCAGCCTGTCGACGGCAATGCACCTGAAACCAGGACATCACACCGATCGATAGCGAGATTCAGCCACTCACGGCAAGCCCAATCACAAATCGAGGCCGACGCCCCCCATGATTCGCTTGCCTTCCATCCGTCCACCCAAACCGAGAATCATCCCGCCCGGATAGGCCGCCGTTAGATCCGGTCCTCGGCACCTTTCGCTTGCAGCGCGGCGACGACTTCTCGGACGCGTTCTTCCGATGTCTTGGGCGCCACCAACGTCGCATCGGGAGTCTGCACCACGATCAAGTCATGCACATCGATCGTGGCGATCGTGTGGCCGGGCGTCCCGTGAATGATGCAACCGCTCGAGTCCACGCTCACATGCGTTCCCACCACTGCGTTGCCAAATTCATCCGCCGGATGCAAGCGAGAAACCGCTTGCCAGCTTCCCACATCGTCCCAATCAAACGGGGCCTCGATGACGACGACTGGCGAGTGTCGCTCCATCACCGCATAGTCGATCGATTTGCCTTCGATCGCCGCGAATTCTTTCTGCAGCACCTCGTCGTAGTCATCGGTGCCGATCGCCTTCGAGATCGCCTCGATGTGCGAGTGCATTTCGGGCTCGTGCTGCTTGAGCGCATCCAAGATCGTCTGGGCACGCCAGAGGAAGATTCCGCTGTTCCAAGAAAAAGTGCCTTCGGCCAGATACTGTTTCGCCGTCTCCGCATCCGGCTTTTCGCGAAATGTCTTGACCTGATAAGCCTCGTGACCGTCAATCACTTCGCCGCGTTGGATGTAGCCAAACGATTCCGCGGGATAAGATGGCTTGATCCCAAAGGTCACAATCGCATCAGGGTGTTCGGCCAAGATCGCCTCTCCACGACGCACGCCTTCGGCGAATTGGTCGTGTTGCAAAATCACATGGTCCGAGGGGCACACCAGCATGACTGCGTCAGGGTCCTCGTGAGCCACCAGGGCAGCTGCCAGTCCAACACACGGTGCGGTGTCGCGGCGACAGGGTTCGCCCACGATCGTTTCGCGGCGAAGCTCGGGCAGTTGTTCCGCAATCGGCTCCACCAACGCGACCGAAGTCAACACATGCGTCCGCTCTGCGGGAATCACGGAACTGAGCCGATCCCGCGTGGCTTGGATCATCGTGCGCTCGCCCGCCAGCGACAGCAATTGTTTGGGTTTGGCTTTCCGAGAAGCAGGCCAAAAACGAGTTCCACTGCCACCTGCCATGATGATCGCGTGAAGCATGATCGAGTTCCGTGTTGAAGTCCAAGGTGTGAGTCATCCAGCGAACTGGTCGTCGCTCGCCCGTTTTACCTGATTCGCTGCTTCGGCAGCAGCCTCCTGCCACTTCCCAGCGGTTTCTTCTCGCAATTTCGGCATGAATCCCATCTGAGTCATGCCCAACCCGGACGGTCACTTCCATCGCAAACGCATGGACGCGAGTCCATCGGACCTTCCGAATCACAACTGCAGCAGGACTTCTCGGAGAGAGCATCCAAAGCTCCCAAAACGTACGGATGATGCAGAGCGAAATCCAGCTCGATTTCGATTGCCTCGAGCTCGATCCCCTGCTCACAACTCAATTCTGCAAGACGGCGTGGCTCATTGTTTCCGTGGTGGTGAGAACGTCAACAACATCGATCTGATCGACGCTGCAAGGCCACGACTTTCCGCCCGCGGTCCAGGCCATCTAAGGGTCCAGCCAGTCGAGTTCGCGGTTGAGATCCGACGAGTCCTCACGCCAGGCTCGGTTGCTGGCACGGTCCCAGCCGTACTCGATTCTCGAAAGGTGCGAACTGGCTGAGACGTCTCGCCAACGAAACTCGGCAGCCTATCGGCTACCGCTTGCCCCTCATTCCCTGTGCACCTACTGGTTATTCGGTGTCCGACACCCTTGATCGCGTCGACACCCTTGATCGCGTCCGTACAAGAAAAGGGAAAGGCACTGCGAAAGGTGCCAGCCACGTTACCGGTTGCTTTTCCTTTGTTTTGCGGCGAAAGGATCACCAGGCAGAACCGCGGAGCGGTGAAATCCGAAAGCCTCGGGTTTCAACCCGAGGTTCGGGGGCACCCAGCCCTTCAAGCAAGCCGCGGAGCGGCGGCAGTTGGATCGCGAAACCGCCAACTTGCGTCGCCCCGCGACTTAGGTCAGACTCAAAGAAAGCGGGACGGCACCATCGAATGCCACCCGCGAACCAGTTGGTCTTCCGCGGCGACCACTTGAACCCTCATTTCCAGTGCACCTACTGGTTAAACGGTGTCCGACACCTTAGAACGCATCCGCTGGAAGTGGCGGACTTCCTGCCAGCCAACGAACAACGGCAGCCTATCGGCTACCACTTGGCTCCTCATTCTTAGTTCACTTACTTGTTAAACGGTGTCCGACACCTTTGATCGCGTCTCTTCCGCATTCAAGAACGCATCCGCAAAAAAGAACGAGCCGAGGAACGTCAATACATCGCCGCCATGACACGCGAAGCGAAGCGAGAGCATGACGACGTAAACGAAGACGACCAGAAAGACAGCGGGTCCGGATGCACCAGGCGGCCGAGGCGGGAGCGTGATCCGACAACGTCACGCCGGAAACGCCAACAACGCGGTGAAACCGATCAGCAGTACCAAGAGCGGATGGCAGCGAACCAGAACCGCAAAAACCAGGAGAAAGAACGCGATCAGGAACCGGAACGATAACGCGAGAAAAATCAGAACCCTCTTGAGGTCGTGTTCTGGCAGGTGTTAGAAGCGACGCAGTGGCGGCTGACGCCACTGCTTTCCTGATCTTGGCTGGTAGCGTCCAACTTCAGCCAAAGTGTCAACATGGTGAAGATGGACCGTTGCCCGGGAGAAATCCCGGGCTACTGGTTCGTTTTGGCTGACCTGGGTTTTCGCCGCGTCGTTGCAAACTCCGCTCAAGGACCAGCATCCACCATCGCCTTCGATTGCAGAAACGTGCTGAACATTGTTTCGCAAACACTCTTCTTTTTTGTTGACAGCGAGTTTTGGGCGGCGTAAAAACCTCTTCCCTTGAGTGGTGGTTTGGTAGCAGTCAGTTGAGGCTACGCGGAGCGGCGCTGTGAATATGACGATTCGGATTGCATTTCTTTTTGCTTTGGTTTCCCCGTGTTGGATGGCGCAGGATGGG
>NZ_JBICHO010000375.1:0-8179 GCF_043100905.1 Rhodopirellula sp. JB055
CGACCTTGGTCGAGTCCTTGCCACTGAAGGCACCGCCACCGTGATGGCCCCAGCCGCCGTAAGTGTCGACGATGATCTTGCGGCCGGTCAGGCCGCAATCGCCGTGAGGTCCACCGATGATGAACTTGCCGGTTGGGTTGATGTGGTACTTGATGTCGCCCTTGTCCAGTTCAGCGGGGATCGAAGGTTTGACGACGTTCTCGATCACGAACTTTTTAATCTCGTCGGGCGAAACGTCGGGGCCGTGTTGAGCGCTGACCACGACGGCTTCGATGCGAACCGGGCGATTGCCATCGTATTCGACTGTGACTTGGCTCTTGTTATCAGGACGCAGCCAGTCGACTTCTTTATTGAAGCGAGCTTCGGTGATGCGGTTGATGATGCGGTGCGACAATGCGATCGGCAGTGGCATCAATTCAGGCGTGTCTTTGCAGGCGTAGCCGAACATCAGGCCTTGGTCGCCCGCACCAATGTCTTTGCCAGCGGCTTCGTCGGAGTTCACGCCTTGCGCGATGTCGGGGCTTTGCGCGTCCAGGCGGACTTGCACTTCGCAGGTCTTGCCATCGATTCCGATATCGGGATCGTCGTAGCCAACGGCAACGATGGTGTCGCGAACAATTTTTTCGTAGTCGACGTCCGCTTTGGAAGAGATTTCACCAGCGACGACGGCCAACCCGGTGGTGACCAGAGTTTCGCAGGCGACGCGGCTGTGTGGATCTTGGGCCAGCAGTGCATCTAAGATGCTGTCGGAGATTCGGTCCGCCAGCTTGTCGGGGTGGCCCATGCTGACCGATTCACTGGTGAAAAGAAAACGGCCTGATTCGTTACTCACTACACTGATCTCCGGGAAAACAGACGAAAATGATCGCCGTTGGAAATTGGTTTCCTCCCGCGACGTGCCCCATAGCGTAAAGTCTGGTCACGACGGCGCAAAGCGGCACAAATTACGGAAAAGGATCACTTCTGAGCTGCCATGGCCTCCTCGCCTCCGAACGACCCGAACAAGCACCCCCAGAAGTCGAGCGGCACGCCCGCCAATCGTCCGCGATCTGGTCGCGCGACGTCCGATCAGCCGTCGGTCGAGACACCTTGGCAGCGGCCGGCTGTTTCGGCTTGGCCGTTGATTGGTTCCTGCTTGGTGCATCTGATTCTGATCGGTTCGCTGATCGGTTGGGTGCAATCTCAATCAGCCGGAACGATGGAGCAGCCAGCGACCAGCGTTGGTGTGGCGATGGCTTATCGGTTGCCGGATCGAACGCTTTACGTCACGGAAGATTCGTCGGAGGAATCGGACTCCGCGACGGCCAACCCATCGGATCGCCAAGTCGACGAGCGGTCCAAGTCCGCTGATTCGACTGACGCGGAGCAAACGCAGTCGACTGCTTCGGCCGCGTCCGCTCCGCCCGCTGGATTTGTGCCGCCGGTGGATTTGGATGGTTTGTTTGCGGAGATGACTCGTCGCGGTGTCGCGGCAGGAGAAACAGAGGGAACCGGCGTCGAAGGTGTGCTGAGGTTTGGCGATGGCAAAACCGCCGACCAATTGGGGACCGGAGACTTGGTGCCCGGAGCAACTCGTGCGGGCCAGGGAGCTGGCCAAACGACCACCTCGGTGTTTGGCGTGTCGGGGTCTGGCAGTGCGTTTGTGTACGTGTTCGACCACAGTGAAAGCATGTCGGCTTCTGGCGGCAAACCCTTGAGAGCGGCCAAGCAAGAGTTGATTCGAAGCTTGCGGACGCTGAGTGAACGCCAACAGTTTCAGGTCATCTTTTACAACGATCGACCCAAGGCGTTTTCACCAGACGGCCAGACGACGGGGTTGGTATTGGGGGAAGACGGCAATCTCAAACGAGCCGAGGCGTTTGTGCAGCGAACGGTGGCGGTCGGCGGAACGGAGCACCAGTTGGCGCTGCGGATGGCGTTGCGATTGGCACCGGACGCGATTTTCTTTTTGACCGATGCGTCGATTCAAACGATGAGTGCGGAGCAGATGGCGGACATCCGTCGCCGAGCCGAGCAGGCAGGGACGGTGATCCATGCCATTCAGTTTGGAACCGGCCCCGAGCCAGCGAACTCGTTCATGAAGGAGATCGCGCGTCAGAATCGCGGTGGCTATCGCTACCTCGACGTGATCTCCGGCAGTTGAGGGAATCGTTTTCCAATCGGCTTCCGGGCCAATCAGCTATCGGGCCAATCATCTTCCGGAGTTGTGCAGCAGAGTAGAACGGTTCTCCTCAACTGTTCCGTCGGGTGGGCCTCCATCGCCAAGCCTCATCGCACCCAAGTCCACGGTAAAACGTTCGCGTCAGACTGTTCGACGAAACCAACCTATCACGCAATCATTTCGGGACAAATGTTCTCATCTGAAAGGACATTCTGCCCTCACCCTCGCGTCTACCGGAACGGCTCCGCTGGACCTTCTGCCAAACGGCGGTTTGGGGGGAGATTGAAATCTGGCGACTCCGGCTACGACGCGATAGGGAGCGATGGGGAGCGAAATCGGGCCAACCGAGATCGAGATCGGGACCGCTTTTAGCGCCAGTTCGGTCGGATTTCGCCGGCGCCTGCTTCTTCTGCGTCCAAGCGTGCTTGAGGAATGATGCGGCGAAACTCGGAGGCGGATCCGCGAATGGAGGCTCCCATCAGCAGCAAACCCAGTCGGACTTCTTCACGTTTTCTGAGCGGG
The DNA here is from genome assembly GCF_043100905.1 of Rhodopirellula sp. JB055. NCBI lineage: Bacteria > Pseudomonadati > Planctomycetota > Planctomycetia > Pirellulales > Pirellulaceae > Rhodopirellula > Rhodopirellula sp. JB055. The sequence continues at coordinate 2,684 of NZ_JBICHO010000375.1, forward strand.
GCTTCGGTGACTCCAGGTGCGAGTGATTCCGCTTGGCCTCGAAGGAAAACGGTCACGTTGTTCAAGCCATCACCCAGTCGTCTTCCAGCATCGCCTCCGACCACGATTGTGCCGCCCAAGGCGCCTGCGCCGGTGTCATCGCCGACGTTGCCGCGTACAAAGATGCTGCCGCCGCGCATTGCCGCGCCGACTCGGTCGCCTGCCGATCCGTACACCGCGAGGGTGCCTCCGGTCATCGCCGTTCCTAAGCCGCAGCCCGCATTGCCGGTGATCAAAACAACGCCACCGCTCATCCCGTCGCCGGCGCCATGCCCCACGTTGCCGTCCAACCGCACATCGGCGTCACGGCAGTAAGCGAATGCGTAGTCGCCGAGGTCGCCGGTGGCTTGCAATCGAAGCGGAACTTGGCAGCGCATCATGGCTGAACCCTGCCCATTCAATCCTGTCAACTCGACCAGTGGCGCGGGTGCCTCTGGATCCGTTTGACAGGGGATCGACTGCATCGCCAAACGCAAATCGGCATCGGACATCTTTGAAATGTCCCAGGAAAAATCGGGCTGCTGGGGTTCCTTCGTCACGTCACGCTCCGTGGGTGGCAATCGCTCGGACGATTTGTTGTAACCGGTCAGCGGCCTGCTCGCATACGTCCAGGACATCCGCGTGATCCGCCGTGATCGGGGCGTCCGGAAGAGCGAGGTTGGTAACGACCGAAACCCCGAGTGTTTGAACGCCGGCGGACGAGGCACACAGTATCTCTGGGACGGTGCTCATGCCGACCAAGTCCGCACCCAGGTTCCGCATCATCCGGCATTCCGCTCGCGTTTCGTAGTTCGGGCCACTGACGGCCAAGTACATTCCGTGGCGAAGTTGAAAGCCGTGTTTCCGAGCGGTCCGCTGGGCGATTTGTGCCAGTTCGGGGGCACAGGTGTTCAGACGTCGGCGGAAAGAATCGGGAACGGATCGTTCTGGCGGTGAGGGTGTTGTCGTCGGAACCGCGACCGGTGGGGCTCCCAGTTTTCCATCCAGCCAACTGCTGTGTTCGTTAATCAGCACAAGATCGCCCACGGAAAAAGCGGGGTTCAGACCTCCTGCGGCACAACTGACGACCAGTTGACTGATCCCAATCCCTGCCATCAAGGCGACCGGACGGGTGACGTCTTGCAGGGAGTGTCCCTCGTAAACGTGCAGGCGACCTGCCATCGCGATGATCGGACGAGACGCCAACTGACCAACGATGAATTCGCCACGATGCCCTGCGGCGGTGGAGGCCGCCAGCCCGGGAATTTCCCGGTAGGGAATCACGGTGGGTGAATCGATCGAGTCCGCCAGCCCCCCTAGACCGCTGCCAAGCACGACGCCCAGGGGCGGTTTCGAGAATTCGCCCAGCGGTGAAATTCTCTCTCGCAGAGCGGCGAGCGAGTCCGAGAAAGGGGGGGCAGGGTCCGGCGAGGCGGCACGGTCGAAATTGGCGGGGAAAATGGTTTCAAAAATCCAGTGTCAGGGGGGATCCGTGCGCAAAGACAAGCAAAGATTGCGCCTGATTCGTTTTGGGGTTCCCGATCAGGGCCACCTTTGCGATATTTCCTTTCGATTTCTTTCTGTGATTCGAAAAGAATGTCCGGGTGCTTCCCGGTTTTGCCAGTCTACACCCCCCAACAATTTTTGACGATTCGTCGGCCACCCTCTAAATCCACCCGGAATCTCAGCGACAGCCATGTCAGAGTTGTCGACGGGCGAGATTGGAACCGCCGCATTGGTCGAGCTTAGGTGAAGTATTATGAATTTGGAGAAGGTCAGAAACATTGGTATCAGTGCCCACATTGACTCGGGCAAGACCACTCTGAGCGAACGCATCCTGTATTACAGCGGTCGGATTCACAAGATCGAAGATGTTCGCGGTGGCGGTGATGGCGCCACGATGGATCACATGGAACTGGAAAAAGAGCGTGGGATCACGATCACCAGTGCCGCGACCAGCGTCACGCACAACGATTACCACATCAACCTGATCGACACACCCGGCCACGTTGACTTCACTGTCGAAGTGGAACGTTCGCTGCGTGTTCTCGACGGTGCCGTTTTGGTTCTGTGCAGTGTCGGTGGCGTTCAAAGCCAGTCGATCACCGTCGACCGGCAAATGAAGCGATACCAAATTCCTCGCTTGGCGTTCATCAACAAGATGGACCGCACTGGTGCCAATCCACGCCGCGTTGTTGAACAACTCCGCGAAAAACTTGGGGCGGATGCCTTCCTCGCGCAAATCCCAATCGGCGCGGAAGAAAACTTCCGTGGCGTTGTCGACTTGATCGAAATGGAAGCCTACACCTTCGAAGGCGACCAAGGTGAGAACGTTGTCACCAGCGAAATCCCTGCGGATTTGAAAGACGAAGCTGAGGAAGCTCGCATCGCCATGTTGGATTCGTTGTCCAACTACAGCGACGAAGTGATGGAATTGCTGCTGAGCGAAGAAGAAGTTTCCAAGGACATGATCTACAAGGTCATGCGGGAAGCCGTTTTGAACGGTGCGACTCCCGTGTACATGGGCAGTGCCTACAAAAACAAAGGGGTTCAACCTTTGCTCGACGCTGTCACCCAGTACCTCCCCAGCCCATTGGACCGAGACATCAGCGGTCGTGATCCTGCTGACGAGGAAAAGAAAATTCCTTTGCTTCCCGATCCCGAAAAACCATTCGTTGGAATGGCGTTCAAGATCGTGGAAGACAGCTTTGGCCAGTTGACCTTCATGCGAATCTATCAAGGTTCGATCAAGAAGGGCGAGAGTTACGTCAACCAACGTAATGGCAAGAAGGAACGTTTCAGTCGAATCGTTCGAATGCACAGCGACAAGCGAGAAGAAATTGACGAAGCCCAAGCCGGTGACATTGTGGCCGTGGTTGGGATCGATTGTGCCTCGGGCGACACTTACGGTGAGAGCCGTGATTTCTGCACGTTGGAATCGATGTTTGTTCCTGAGCCTGTGATCAAGATCGCCGTGACCCCACAAAATCGTGGCGACGGCGACAAGATGAGCAAGGCGCTGCAACGCTTCCGCAAAGAAGACCCCACTTTCCGCGTTGAAACCGACGAAGAGACCAACGAGATCTTGATCTCGGGAATGGGTGAGTTGCACCTGGAGGTTTACATCGAACGCATTCGTCGCGAATACGGTGTGGACATCGAAGTCGGTGCACCGAAAGTCTCTTACCGCGAAAGTCCAACTCGCGAAGTCGAGTTCAACTACAAGCACAAGAAACAAACCGGTTGTTCGGGTCAGTACGCTCACATCGTTGGCAAGCTGATCCCTATCGAATCGGACAGCGAAGACAGCTTCGAGTTCGAAGAGAAGATTGTCGGTGGACGGATTCCAAAGCAGTACATCCCTGCGGTTGAAAAAGGCTTCCGTGACATCCTTGGCAAAGGCCCTGTGGCCGAGTACCCCGTGGTGGGAACGCGAATCGAGTTGCTCGATGGTAGCTACCACGACGTTGACTCGAGCGAAAAAGCCTTCTACACCGCTGCACAGGGTTGTTTCCGTGAGTACTTCAAGCAAGCCGCACCGAAATTGCTCGAGCCAATCATGGCGGTCGAATTGGAAGTGCCAGAAGACTTCCAAGGGACCGTGACCGGTGACGTGATTCGTCGTCGTGGTTTGATGACCAGCAACGATACCAACGAAGGTATCTGCGTGATTCGCGCGGAAGTGCCGTTGGCCGAAACGTTTGGTTACGCCACCGACCTGCGAAGCATGACGCAAGGTCAAGGAACGTTCACGATGGAATTGGCCGCTTATCGCCAAACCCCATCGAACGTCCAAGAAGACATCATCGCTGAACGCAAGAAAGAAGAAATGGCCGGCGCACGCTAGTCATTCATCTCTCGGCCAAACAACAAAACCACGCGAGTCACTTCGCGTGGTTTTTTTATGCGCTGGATGAATTGTGAAGCGGAGTCCAGCCTGTCCGCCCGCGCCAGTTCCGATCTCACTCGCCGATGATTTTGACGAGGATTCGTTTGCGGCGGCGGCCGTCGAATTCGTAGTAGAAGATGTGTTCCCAGGGGCCGAGATGCAGTTCGCCGTCGGTGATGGCGACCACGACCTCGCGTCCCATGATCTGTCTTTTGTGGTGCGCGTCGGCGTTGTCTTCGCCGGTTCGATTGTGCATGTAGCCGCCGGTTGCAGGATCGGTTCCCGGGTTAAAAGGCACCAGGTCTTCCAGCCAACGTTCGTAGTCGGCGTGCAAACCGGACTCATTGTCGTTGATGAAGACGCTCGCCGTGATGTGCATCGCGTTGACCAGCACCATTCCTTCTTGAATGCCGCTCTCTCGCACCAGTTGTTCGACTTTTTGATGGATGGAAACAATTCCGCGGCGGTTTGGGATTTCCATCCACAATTCTTTGGTCAGGGATTTCAATGTGGGACTCCAGTCGATCGGGCAGGCGAATTCATGTCACTCAATGACAGACGTGAAATGGTCGCTAGGTTTGGGGCGGCTTCCTGTTTCGGGGATGATTTTATGAGATGATGTGTCGGAACGCGATTCGGCAGGTTTGCCGCGGTGCGTTCTAGAAATTAGCTTCGCCACCCAAGGCGTCCACCATGTTGGTCTGCCTTCACGGATCCTCCAACTGATTGAATCTCATCCCATGAATGGAACGAAATGGATGTTTGGTGTGTTGCTGCTGGGGGCTCTGCTGTCGGCGGTTGACGACGTTCGCAGTGAAGAGATCCAGGCTTCGGAATCGGGAGTGCCAGAGAGCCAAGTCACTCAACACTTGTCCGAAATGGTTTTGCAGCGTGACGAGCATTTCCGCTGGGAAATTCGCGACCGCGGAAATTTTGCAGGATGTGATTACGTGGTGGTGCATCTGGTTTCTCAAGCTTGGCAAGGTGTGCCGTGGCAACATCAGCTCTACATCATGAATCCGCCGGAGACGGATCCGGATGAATCCAAGGCTTTGCTGATGATCACCGGCGGTTCTTGGAAATCAGAGTGGGGATCTGAGGGACCGGTTGAAAACAAAATCCCGCGAGAGGCAGTGGTGCTGGCCAGTCTTGCCAAAGAAGCGAAGACCCCGATTGCGATCTTGAAGCAAGTTCCTTTCCAGCCGATGTTTGACGGTTTAAAAGAGGACGCTTTGATTTCGCTCACCTTTCAAAAGTTTTTTGAAACCAAGGACCCCGATTGGCCTCTGTTGCCCGTGATGGCCCGAGCGGCTTCTGCGGCGATGGATGCGGTCGTGGGCGCGGCGGAGGAAGAATGGGATCTGAGACTGGATGGATTCACTGTGACCGGCGCGAGTAAACGCGGTTGGACGACGTACTTGGTCGGCGCCACGGACCCTCGCGTCAAGGCGATCGCGCCGATGGTCATCGACATGTTGAATCTGAATGTGCAGATGAAACACCAGATCAAAGCTTGGGGGGACTACTCACCACAGATTGCGGACTACACGCGACGCGGACTTCAGAAAATGATGTCGCAACCAAGTGGC
>NZ_JBICHO010000376.1:0-5900 GCF_043100905.1 Rhodopirellula sp. JB055
GAAGAACTCCAAGCGACGAACGAAGAAATGGTCGCCAGCAACGAAGAATTGCAGAGCACCAACGAGGAACTCCAAAGCGTCAACGAAGAACTCTACAGCGTCAACGCGGAACTGCAGGTTCGAGTCAATGAACTGAACGAAGCCAACGCGGACATGGTCAACCTGTTGGCGACCACACGCGTTGGAGTCGTGTTCTTGGATAGCGATTTGCGAATTCGACGCGTCACCCCCGAAATCTCGCGTTTGCTATCGATTGAACAAGATGACGCGGGCCGACTGTTCGAGTCCTTCATCCAACCGATCGACGACAAGCAATTTCTGGAACATATCCGGACAGTTCGCGACGAACACATCGAAATGGAGTGGGAGATCACTTGTCGTGAATCCTCCTATCTGATTCGCGCGTTGCCCTACCTACGAAATCACGAAGCCAACGGTGTGGTGATCGCCTTCATCGACATTGACGTGCTGCGCAAAGCAGAACGCGATCTCATGAAGTTCAAGTTCATGGCGGATGAGAACGTGGACGCGCTCGTGTTGCTCGATCAAAATGGAAGGATCAGTTACGCGAACCGCAAGATGTGCGAACAACTGGACTGCACACTGGAAGAACTGTCAGGACAGTTGTTCTCCCGTTTCAAGTCCGAAATGGACCCACAAAACTACAGGGAACGGCTGGAAACAGCTCACGAGAACCGCGGTGACTTGTTCGAATCTTGGCATCGCCGCAAAGATGCGACGGACTTCCCCGTGGAAATTGCTTTGACGCCGGTCACGTTGCAGGACGGTCAGTTCCTGTTTGCGTCGATTCGCGACATCTCGACTCGCAAATCCCACGAGGCGCAAATGCGTCTGTTGAGCAAAGCGATTCAGTCTGCTGCCAACGGAATCGTGATCACCGATTGTTCCCAAGACGATCATCCGATCACGTTTGTCAACCAAGGGTTCCTGGACATGACCGGATTCTCCGAACAGGAAATCCTCGGACGCAACTGCCGTTTCTTACAAGGTCGAGATTCCGATCCCGAGACCATCCAGGCGATTCATCGCGCACTTGATCGCGGTGAATCCATTCGTGAACTGATCAAGAACTATAGAAAGAACGGCGAGCCCTTTTGGAACGATCTGTACATCACGCCGGTGCACGATGAACGCAATGTGCTGACACATTTTGTAGGCGTGCAAAACGACGTGACCGAGCGAATTGAATCCGCGAGGCAAACGGAAAGCAACGAGCGAACGATTCGCTTGCTTTTGGATTCAACCGCGGAAGGAATTTTCGGGTTGGACGTGGACGGCATCTGCACGTTTGGAAACGAGAAAGCCGCTCAGATGTTGGGCTACAGTTGCAGCAACAAAATTGTCGGCCTCAACCTCGCTCAGTTGGCCCAACCATGTGACTCGGACGGCAATCCCGTTGACACGCAACGGTTGCAGATCCTCAGTGCGATCCGCCAGGGGGAACCGCTCAACCGATACGACGAACGTTTCTGCAAGAAAGACGGCGAGAGCTTCCCGGTTGAATACTGGTGTCACCCCATTCACGAAGACAAAGCAATCATCGGTGCGGTGGTGACCTTTGTTGACATTGAAGATCGCCTGCGTGTCGAGAACGAGCTCCGCGAAGCCAAGTTGGCGGCTGACACGGCCAACGAAGCCAAGAGCCGTTTCCTTGCCAACATGAGTCACGAACTTCGCACGCCATTGTCGGCGATGCTGGGATTCACAAAAATCCTGCAAGAGGATCCCGAGGACAGCAACGTCGAGGAGTACCTGGCGACAATCCAAAGAAATGGGGATTACCTTTTGCGTTTGCTCGGCGATTTGCTTGACCTTTCGCGAATTGAAGCGAACAAGTTCACGACCTCGAGCAGCAGTGTTTCCCTCGGAGAACTGTTGGGAGACATTTTCGAAACAATGAAAATGCGAACCCAAGACTACGAGAATTCACTGCACTTCGATGTCAGCGAACCGCTGCCGCAAACGATCACGACCGATTCAGCTCGACTCCGTCAGATCATGATCAACCTGATCGCCAACGCCATCAAGTTTGCTCCCCATGGTCGCGTCGACGTCATCGCTCGGTCCGAACAATTCGATGGACAGACCCATTTGATCTTGAAAGTCGTCGACAACGGAATCGGGATCGCGGACGAGAAACTTCGAACACTCTTCAAGCCCTTTGTTCAAGCCGACGCGACAATCTCCAACCGGTTCGGTGGAACCGGTCTAGGGCTCAGTATCACCAAACGACTGGTCAACGCCCTGGGGGGCACCATTGAGGTCAGGAGCACAGAAGGAGAAGGCAGCGAATTCGCGATTCGATTGCCTGTCGATCCGATCGGCCCGTTGAGTCATCTGGCAGTCCAACTGAACGATGAGCGCGAGAATGATAAGCAGAAGACATCGGTGGACCAAAACGTTCAGCTCAACGCACGTGTTTTGATCGCCGACGACATGCGAGACGTTCGGTTCGTGGCCCAACACTTTCTCAAGAAGGCAGGGTGCGAAGTCGAGGTGGCCGAAAACGGACGCCAAGCCGTTGACATGATCCTGGCCGCGATCGCGAACGGTTCGCCATTCGATCTTTGTTTAATGGACATGCAGATGCCTGAACTGGACGGCATGGGCGCGGTTCATGAACTTCGCAATCGCGGGATCGAACTGCCGGTGATCGCACTGACTGCCGACGCGATGAAAGGCACTCGTCGCCGTCTGATCAGCGAAGGGTTTGACGAATATCTGAGCAAACCTTTGAAAGTGAACCGCTTGCTTCGGATTGCAAAGGGCTTGCTGGACGGTTGAGCGTGGCGCCGGATTTGCTACCAGAGGCTTGAGCAGACTGAGTCTCCCCGTCCCTGTTCTCCGGTTATCAATCGTGTCTCCATCAACACATCCATCGACGCGAGGCTCCCTTCGCAAGTGGTTCACCCGCACCGCCGCGACTGCGGACGACCTAGCGGATTCAACCATCCGTCATCTCCGCCAGCGATGGGGACGGAGCGTCACGCCGCAAATCCAAGCCTACACGGGCATCGCGACCGCTGACGCCATCCATCTCAGCGGACGAGTGCTGGCCAATCCGCCAGTGCAACCGGATTTCAAGAATGATCGTTGGTGGCAAAATTTCAGGCACTCGTGGCGACGGTTTGCGAGCGATGAAATTCCCGGCGTTAAAGTGGAAGGATCCTTCCAAAATTCCAGCGGGCGTACCGTCACAGATGCGGAAGGTTACTTACGGTTGGAACTGCCGATTCCGAAAGCGTTGGGCGAACCTGAATTTTGGTCGTCGGCTCATCTGGCGATCGTCGAGGACACACGCGTCACGCCGCTTGAATCACTGACCACCTGCGACGTGCTTCAAGCACCGAGACAGGCGAAATATGCGATCGTCAGCGATATTGATGACACCATTCTTCGAACGGGAGCCACTGACCTTGCCACGATGGCCAAACTAACGTTCTTTGGCAACGCTCGGACGCGTGCCCCGCTGGAGGGCGTCGCGTCTCTTTATGAGTGCATGCAACACGATGGGAATCGCTTTGGGCCGCCGGTAAACCCCATCTTCTACGTGTCGTCGTCACCTTGGAATTTGTTCGATCTGCTGGAAGACTTCCTTCACAACAATGCGATCCCTCAAGGCCCCTTGTTCTTGCGTGATCTCGGCATCGACCGAGACAAGTTCATCAAACAAGGGCATGATCGCAAGCTTGAACAAACCCGGTTTTTGATGAACGCCTTCCCAGAACTCCCATTCGTGTTGGTGGGCGATTCAGGTCAAGAAGACGCTCGTCTGTACGCGACCGCGGCGGAAGAATTTGGCGACCGCATTCTGGCGATCTTCATTCGTGACATCGATCCAACTGCGACCAGTGCTCACGATCAAAAGGTGGATCGTTTCGCCAGACGAAGTCTCGCTGCGGGCGTCCCGATGCATTTAGTGAAAGACAGCATCGAGGTCAGTGTCATCGCGGAACGACTGGGCTTGCTAACCAAAGACTCTTTGTTCGACATCGCAGAGGCAACCAAACGCGATCAACAACGTCAAGCAGGATCGCTGTAATCGCAGGGAGTTGGCATCAAGACGACGGGCAAGTCACACTCCATCACGCCGGGCTGCGTTCGCCGTCACGCTTGATTTGTTCCACCACGCGAACCGCCTTCGGTTCGGGTTGGATACCATCACCGTAGCGTACCGCGTACACCTGGGTGGCCTCCGCGCCCAGCAAAACAATCATCGCGGTGTAGTAAACCCAAACCAACAGCACGGCCAAGGAAGCGGCCGCTGCGCCCAATTGAGCTCCTGGTTCACTCATCGAGAAATACAACTGCATCGCGTATCGACCAATCAAGAACAGGATCGTCGTCAGCGCCGCGCCGACCGCCACGTCACGCCACTTGGTAACCGCGTCGGGCATGAATTTAAAGATCGACGCGAAGATCACAAACACGACCACCGCTTGAACAGCGAAGTTGGCCAAATGGGCCACCGACTCCGACATGCCGATCCAGCCGCCGACCTGATCCCCCAAAGCGGTCAACACCGAGGAAACAACCAGCGAAACCAACATCAAGAATCCCAGGCCCAAGATCATCCCAAATGACAAGAATCGTTTAGCGATCATGTCTTTGATGCCGCTGTTTTCAGGATCCGGTTTCACCTCCCAGACTTGATTGAGCGCGGCTTGCAATGCGGAAACCACGCCGGTTGCCCCCACCAAAATCCCAGCAAAACTAAGCAGGGTTTTCCACCACTTCCCCGAGGCTTGTTCGTGGTTGTTCATAATGGTTTCGATTTGGTCCACCGCTGCCGGATTGCCGATCATCTGCGACGCTTGCGATTGCAAGATCCCTTGGGCTTTGTCGGTCGCCTGTTCACTGTCGTACATCACCGACAAGCTGAATGTCAGCACGGTCATCATCAAATACAGAAGCGGCGGCAGAGCGAAAGCGGTGTAGTACGCGAGCGATGCGGCCAACGTGCTGCAGCGATCCTTTGAAAATTCCGAAAACGTCTGCTTGAGGAAACCCACAACTCCACCACTTGATTGAAAGGAACATGATTCGTCCTCTCTTTCTCAAGCAATCGACGTGCCGAATGGACCGGCAATGTGTCTTGGGGCAAATCGAATTTCAAATCAACCGTTTTCGCGTAGCTCCGGGAAGACGTCCACATCCAATTCTCGACGTTTGATCACAGCCGCAATTCGTGTCAGGAAATCACTTTTCAAATTCGCGACTTGTTGCTGCGTTAGGTCGAGCCGTTCTGCCACTTCGAGGTTGCCGCGTCCGACCACAAACAACAATTCGATCGCCTTGAGTTTGGTGAAGTTGCCCCGTGCTTGCCAATTCGCGATTTGTTCCTGGACCACTTCGGCAACCAAGTGTTGTTCCAATTCACGACGCTCGGCACTTCGACAAATCGAACTCGGCAATCTGGCGTCGCTGGCTTCGACGTTGTCACCGCTTCCCGATCCCGATGAGCTGCCACGGCCAAGCAGCGGGAGTTCCGGGCGTCGACCGCTCTGCCGCAATCGGTCGGTCAACTTGTAACTGCAAATCGAAAACAGATAGCTCTCCAGCTTGCGACGCGAATCGTAATTGGGAAGCGAAACGAGAAAACCGATGAACGCTTCTTGAACCACATCTTCGCTGGCCGCCAGATCACCGAGACGCCGACGCGCAAACGCCAGCAGGCGTCCCTCGTACTGATCGATCAACTGCTGCCAAGCATCTTGATCGCCACCGCGAATCGATTCGATCAGGCGAACCTCCTCTTCGCGTTCGGGATCGTTGTCCGCGGTCGTTGGTATGGCAGGTGAATTCATGGTCACCAGATTAACTGCAATTTGCAAACGCGTCGATCAACCCGAATTTTGTGTTTTGAAGTTGCGATTTTT
>NZ_JBICHO010000377.1:0-5784 GCF_043100905.1 Rhodopirellula sp. JB055
TCGGCTTTCAGCGATTCTGGACGGCCGATGCAACTGCTCTTGCCAAAGTACTTTTGCCAATCCCACACCAAGTCTCGCCACATCGAAGCGTCGATCCCGACTTCCGAGAGCGTTTGAGCAAGACGCTTGGGCAACTCAGCCACTTGGCGGGCAACCGACTGCGCCGCTGTCCAGTCCAACAGCTGTTTGTAGTCGCTCCAGCGGATATTCAAAAATCCGCGGTCGCTGCTGCGGAGCCCCTTCGTGTGAGCTTGCGGTTCGGTGGACAGTTTGGTTTCGCTCAGCGTCAGCGGGCTCAGCCAGCCGTCGCGTCGAATGCGTTTGCCCGTTGGATTGCGTCGTTCCGCCTTGCGTTTTGCTTGAAGGACTTCGACGGGCGTTTCTCGGATCTCCCGTCCCGCTTCCTCCGTTGGAATTGGCTTGAGATCAAACGCGGCCGAAGGGATTTGTTCGCCCTTGCGAGCTTCGATTCGGTCGTAGGCACTGGTGTGGGGGCTGGTTTCAGGCGTGGTGGACATGGCCGCGCGGACTGGGTTCAGGTCGACGTACATGCTGCACGCGAGCAAGCCTGCTTCATCAACAATCTTTTGTGCTTTGAAACGCCCCTCCCAAAACCTGCCGGTGCACTCGCCCTGTTTGTTTGCCATCCGGGCGATTGGTTCCGCCAGAGCTCTCATGAACCAAGAGATGTCGGACAAGCGGCGACGGACTTCGGCCAGTCGCTCTTTGTTGCGAACCAACATCTGAACGTCGTTTTCAGTGGGCTCGGCCAAGTGTTCTTCGAGTCGACGGCCGGGGAAAACTCGCAACCAGCGGATGGCCACTTCCTCGTCTGACCACTGAGCGCAGACGTCCGGCCGATGGCGGAGAATCTGATGAATATGATTGCTCATCACCGCGTACGAAAGCACGTCGACGGCGAACACTGACGCCAGAGCTTCCATCCGCCGGCGAATCCACTCATTGCGATACGAGTAATCCTTGCCGGTCACTTGGTCGATACCTGCAAGGAAGGCTCGCCGCACGCAACGTTGGACCACGTGTACGATTCCGATTTCGCTGGGATCAAACTGTTCGCTTCGCTGAGGCCGCGGCATCGCTCTGCTCTCCAATGAGATGGGCAAGACAAAAAGCATCCTATGCACCCTCCCAGCGAAGTCAAGTTTTGGTGGGTGGCACCATACGGGAATGGGTGGGTGGCATCACATCGGGAAGTGGGCAGCGCAGGCTCAGCCGATTTCGGATGAATTTTCTTGTCTCCTTTGAGTCAACCGGAGAATGGTTGCAATGGCGAGGGCTACGATTCCAACGCTGGTGACTAAGATCGGCACGAACCAAAGTTCGTGGAACAGTCCGACTTTGGCGATGGCGGGCGCGTCTTTCCAGTAGTGAATCAGAACCTTGTCTCCCTCCCTGACGCCCGAGCGAAATCCCTCGTCGTGATACACATGGGCGCTCGTGACGTACTCCCGGCCGTCAACTATGTAGCTCACGTGCGGCCAGCTTCCCGACATCCCTTCGATCCCTCGTTGATATTCGATCGCGGTGCCGTGCGTTTGTTCCATCTGAGACAGTTCGTAGGCGGTCTTGCCAGTGATTGTGAGTCCCACCAAGACTACCAGCGCCCCAATCACGGTTCCAAGCCAGCCAACCGCAAGGCCTGCGTTGGCAAAGGTTTCTTCGTTCATGTTGATTCCTCCCTCGTTGGGTCAAGAAACAGTGGGATCGGCCTTGCCGGGATGACGCTCAACCTGTCGAAGCCGACTGACACATCGCGAGAAGTTGGTTTCGGCGAGCAATTGTCTTTTGCTGCGTTTCGCTGGGCTTCTTTTCGTCAACATGGATTTGGTTCAGGGAGTTCAGGGCGAGGTCGGCTCTTCGCATCACTCTCAATTGGATCTGAGCCAAACGCAATCTCGCTTCGTTTGCTATCTCGCCGTCTCGGTCCGCGATGATTTGCAGCGGTCCTGTCGCAGGGACGAACTGTTTCGCTGCGGCGTAAAGCTTGGCGAGTTCGAACAAGGTTTTGTCTGACAATCCTCTTGCGATAGAAAGCTGTTCCAGGCGAGCAAAGTGCGAATTTGCGACGCTCAAACTGCCGCTCGCGATGGCTTGTCGAAGCAGCATCGATAGGCGATTGAATTCAGGGTGTGATTGCGACGCCGTCATGGCGGCTTGAGCAGCAGCCGCTGCGTCATCGGCACCACGTTTCCTTTTGCCGAGGAATCCGCGTTTCGTTTTCGTTTGCTTGTCAGAAGCAGCCTGACGTTGTGCGTAGGTGGATGTCGAATCAACAAGCGAATGCTTGTTCGCCAAGGCCGCTGCCACCGGGTCGTAGGCGATGGCGGCTTCACGCTGGATGGCTTCGCGACGCGAAGGCGGGCAGAGCCACTCGTATTCCTGCAGCCACTCGTTGCGGGAGATCACGTCCCAGTTCTCGCAATCGACACGGCCGGTGTGCAGCATCCATAGGCCGATGGGGGCACCGACGAACGCACCGAGCATATGCAGCAATCCTGACGAGACCGAGAAGCCGGCGAACAACATCTCGACGACTTGCAGGAACAAAAACAGCATCGCGAGAGTGACGACTTTGACTTCAAACGCCAATGCTCGGATGAAAAGAAACAGACCGAAGACCAGCACGCACTCGACATCGTTCTCGGGGGCCCAGATCAACGCGATCATCATCAAGCCAAACACGGCGGAGGACGCACCCAGCGAATGGCCTTCGCCGACGAGGACGAACATCATCAGTTGTTCGATGACGCATTCGCCGACCGCGATTCCCATGTAAATCGCCAGAAATTTCCACGTTCCGACTTTGCCTTCCACAATCAACCCGAAGGCCCACAGGAAGAACATGTTTCCCATCAAGTGAAACGGGCCAGCGTGCAGGAAAGCACTGCTCACCCACTGAAGCGGATTGATCGTTTCGTAGGAGAGTGCGAAACGTTCCAACGTTTCGTATTCGATGTTTCCCGTCACCAGTCCCCAGACGCAAACGGCGAACGCCAGCACATTGGCAACGATCAAGCTGACCGTTGCGATCGGCCAGTGGTAAATGGGGGCGTCGGTTGAAATGGGAACGAACAACACGACGCGTTTCCTTGGGCGATGGGGAAGTAGAGGGGATTACGAAAAGGTGCAGCAGCGGTCGTAGTTTAACGCGACTGGCATAGGAGGTGGCTGGAAACCACCTGTTGTTGGGCGCGCAAGTTCACATCGCGTCCCAAGCAACCGCCGCCAAGTCATGAGGATTTTTGTTCAACGGTTCCCGGGCGACTTAGGTATGCATGGTCGCCGCTAACTCGGGCTGCGATTGAATTCATCCGCCGCTAAAAGCTCTGTCCGTGGGCACGACGCGACCGCCGTTCGATGTCGAATAGCAAACTGTGGCGAAGCCAAACCACGGCAGCGTTAAATTGACTTAAGATAGGCCGATCCGCGGTTGCCACCTCGTGATCTTCTCTCCTTGCGATGGTACTTTTCGCGGTCCAGTTGCCCACCTTGAAGCTCCCTGCCTCATTTTCCAGTGTTGACTCAAATGCAAGACGCAGAATCCCAGCCCCAGTCCGCCGCCAAATGGATCGTGCCATCATTGTCTTTGATGATGTTCCTGCAATTCTTTGCGTGGGGAGCTTGGTTCGCGAGTCTTTCCGCGGCGATGGATTCGAATCTGTTGGGTGCGTTCATCGGAGGTGCCTACGAAGCGGCACCGATTGCCGCGATCTTTGCACCGTTGTTCCTGGGGTTGGTGGCGGACCGCTTCTTTGCCAGTGAACGCGTGATGGGCACGCTGATGTTGGTGGGCGGCGTCATCATGCTGTTGATTCCTGGGATCGCTGAGAACGCATCGACGTTCGCGAATGAGACGGCGGAAACGATGCGAGCAGCGGGGACCTACGAGGCGGAAGCGTTCAGTGCCTCCCAAGCGGAAGAGAACACGGCGGGCAAGACATTGGTTTGGATGATCCTGGCGTACTTGCTGTGCTACATGCCCACGCTTGGGCTGGGGAACACGATCGCATTCTCAAACATCCCCAGTCAAAACGATTTTCCGAAGATTCGAGTCTGGGGAACGATTGGCTGGATCGTTGCTGGTTTGACGGTCGGTATTTTCGGCTGGTCTTCGTCGTACAACATCTTTTGGTTGGGAGCGTTCAGCTCGCTGGCATTGGGACTGTTGTGTTTCTTTTTGCCGCACACCCCACCGCCGCTCAAGGGCAAGCCGATGGACATGCGATCGCTGTTCATGGTCGACGCATTCACGCTGCTCAAGGATTGGAACTTCTTGATCTTCGCGGTTTGTTCGACGCTGATTTGCATCCCGCTGGCTTACTACTACGGCATGACCGCCACGTACTTGAACCAGACCGGATTCGCGGAACCGGCGGCGACGATGACGATCGGGCAGATGTCCGAGATCATTTTTATGCTGCTGATCCCGTTCTTCTTCCGCCGTCTGGGCGTGAAAGTCATGATCCTGGTCGGGATGGCTTGTTGGGTGCTTCGTTACGCACTGTTCGCTTACGGAGCACCGGATCAAGTCACGTGGATGTTGCTCGCTGCGGTCGCTCTGCACGGCATCTGCTATGACTTTTTCTTCGTGACAGGGTTCATGTACACCGACCAGAAAGCACCGCTCGGCATTCGCGGGCAAGCTCAAGGGCTACTGGTGTTTTTGACCCAAGGCGTCGGGATGTTCTTTGGTTACCGAATTATGGCGGGAGGCAGCCTGTTTGGTTTCATTCCGTTGGACCTGACGTTTGGAAAGTATGGCCAACAGGTGACTTCTTCGCCGACCTACGTGGAAGCTTTGGCGGACGCGCGTGGTGAATCCGAGTCGCTGTCGTTCCTCGAGTCGTTCACGCAAATGTTTGCGCGGGCGTTGCCGGAAGGTCTCGACGCGGGAATTTTGGCGGAAACGATGGGGCAATGGAAAGACTTTTGGTTGTCACCCGCGATCATGGCAGCGATCATTTTCGTGATCTTCGCGGTGACTTTCTGGGACCGAACGGAGGCGGACCCCGACGCAGCCGAAGCATCCGCTGCCGAGCCGACGCCGTCTGACCCGGCTGTTTGATCGATCGGTCGCCAGATATCTAACTCGCAGGGCCCCGCCAATGGATCCTGCGTTATGATAGAGCGATGAATGTGCCCGACCAGCCGATCGCTTGGTCGACCGCGCAGAACCATTCGGCCACCCAGGGCTTTGTCGTGACACTTCCTTTTCGCCTCGGTTTTGAATCGCCCCACTACCTTTGGTGGTTGCTGGCGTTGCCGTTGCTGTGGTGGCTAGGGTGGGCACATCTGCGAGTCCTCGGGGCTTGGCGACGTGTCTTTGCTTTGCTGATCCGAACGGTGGTTTGGACGGCGATTGTGGCGGCGCTCGCTGGTGTGCAATTGGTTTGGACCAGCGACCGAGTCACGGTCATGTATGTGTTGGACCAGAGCGAGAGCATTCCGTCGGCGAAACGCACGGCGATGTTGGACTACGTGATCGAATCGGTTCGCCGACACCGCAATGCGACGCGAGGGGACCGCGCAGGGATCATCGTTTTCGGTCGCGATGCGATGATCGAGATCCCGCCGTACGACGACAACGTACCGCCGATCCGTCGCTTGGAAAGTTTGCTGGAACGCACCGACGCGACCAATCTGGAAACGGCACTGAATCTGGCTCAGGCGTCGATGCCCGAGGACACGTCACGGCGCATTGTGATCGTGACCGATGGCAACGAGAACATGGGCGAAGCCCGACGGATCGGCAGCCGGATTGTT